>NZ_JAWDXO010000001.1 GCF_032477075.1 Fusobacterium sp.
TGTATGTCTCCTTTGTATAATTAGGGTGGTAACTATATTATACAAAAAAGAGAGCTGAGTAAAACATTTTTTTTAAATGTTACTCAGCTTTTTTTATGTAAAAAAGTTCTGTCTGATGACAGTATTTCGGTTTTTATAACGTAAATACGTTTAAAAATATACAAAAGAAACTTTTTTAGAATTTTTTGTATTTTTTATTGACACGTAATAAAAAATGTTATATATTTATACCAAGAAGATAATGTATATACATCAATTAAACGTATTTACGGTACAAAAAGGAGGTGTAATAAAAATGTATGAAGAATTATTGAAAACATTAAGGGAAGAAAAAATAGTAGCAATATTAAGAGATGTTCCTTTAGAAAAATTTGAAGATACATTGGATATTTTAAAAGAAGAGGGAATAAAAATACTTGAAATAACATTGAACAGTAAAGATGTAGAAAAACAATTTGAAATAGTGAACAGAAAATATTCTAGTGATTTTATAATAGGAGCAGGAACAGTAGTAACATTAAAGGGATTAGATTTTGCAGCAAAAAATGGAGTTAAGTTTATACTTACACCTAATCTAGATGAAGAAATACTGAAGGAAGCAGAAAGAATTGGAATGTTTTGTGTATGTGGTTTTTTCACAGCTTCAGAAGCTATGAAAGCTAAAAAATACAGCTGCTGTAAAATTTTAAAATTATTCCCAGCAGGAGAAATACCATTCTCTTATTTAAAATCTTTGAGAGGACCAATCAACGATCTTGAATGTATGGCAGTGGGAGGAGTTAACAGAAATAATGTTTCAGAATTTTTAAAAGCAGGTTTCAGCTGTCTTGGTATAGGAAGTTCTCTAGTAGATAATAAACTTATAAAAGCAGGAAAATTTCATGAATTAAGAGAAAATATAATTGCTATAAAAAAAGCTGCTGAAAGTTTTTAGCAAGGAAATGGTGAGAATGAAAAAAATAGTAACAATTGATGCAGGAACTTCTAATTTAAGAATCAGAATTGTAGAAGGAAAAAATATAATTTTTGAAAGAAAAGAAAATTATGGAGTGAAAATTGGAAAAGAAAAATTTGAAAATGAACTGTACAAGCTTCTAAAAGAATGTATAAGAGAGAATAAAATAGAAAAAGAAGAAATTGAATGTGTAATTGCTTCTGGAATGATAACATCATCTTTAGGATTAATGGAAATTGAACATTTAATTGTTCCTGTATCTTTAGAGAAATTTTCTAAGAATATAAAAAAAGTTAAGTTCTTTGAATTTGAAATATATCTGATAACAGGAATAAAAGTAGAAAAAGAATATTTTAAAGATGAACATCTGAAAAGTATAGATGTAATAAGGGGAGAAGAGGTAGAAGTATTTGGAATACTTGAAGAAATAAAAGTAGAAGAGCCAGTACTTGTAATTCTCCCAGGTTCGCATAATAAATTTATAGAAGTATCTGATGGAAATATAGTTGACCTTCTTACAACTATGAGTGGTGAAATCTATGATGTAATGACAAAATATACTATATTAAAGACTTCTGTAGATGAAAAATTTGCTGATAAAATAGAAAAAAAATATTTGTCTTTGGGGAACAAAGCAGGTAGAAAATATGGAATAAATCAAGGTTCGTTTATGCTGAGAGGACTTGATTTATCGCAAAAACTTACAATAAATGAGAAGTCAAATTATCTTTTAGGATTGGTTTTAAGCGAGGATATAGCCTCTTTAGAAAAAAATGGATATTTAACAAAATATAAGAAAATAATAATAGCAGGTGGAAATATAATTGCCAAGGGATTGTTTGAACTTCTTTCAGATATGAATTTAGATAATGATATTCAGGTAATTATATCTAGCGAACTGGCAACGAGGGGAGCATTAAAAATCTGGGAAGAAAGTAAAAAGTAAGGTGGGATATTATGTTGAATAAGTCGACTTTGAAAACAATGGAAATACTTGAAAAAATTTCTAATTCAAAAAATGGAATGACAATAACACAGCTTTCAAAAGAACTGGAAATTCCAAGAAGTTCTGTAGATGATATAGTAAAAGCTTTAGTCTCAAAAAAATATCTTTATTGTTCTGATGAAAGTTTGAAGCTATACCAGCTTGGAAATAAAATATTTGAACTTTCATTAAAAATGAGAGGAAAAAGAGAGGTTTTGGATATAGTAACACCATTTTTAAAGGAATTAGTTGATGAATTTAATGATACATTATTCTTTGGATTAAAAGATGAAGATGATGTATTGTATCTTTCAAAAATGGAAAGCTCAAAGACTGTAAGGACTACAGCAGTATTGGGAAGCAGAAAATCATTGTACTATACAGGACTTGGAAAGGCTATCTTATCAACTTATTCTGAAAAAGATTTAGATGAATATATTGCAAGAACTAAATTAGAACCAAAAACTAACTATACAATAGTTGATTCTGAAAAATTGAAGGAAGATATTCTGGAGGCTAAAAGAAGAGGATATTCAATAGACTACAGAGAAGGAGATGTGGAAGTTTCCTGTGTAGCAGCTCCAATATATCAGGATGGAAAAATATTTGGAGCAATAAGTTTAGCAGGGTTATACACGACAATAGATGAAGAGGAAACAAAAAAAAGAGGGAAGAAAATAAAAGACACAGCAGAGAAGATATCAGAAATTTTAAATTAAAAAATTAGGAGGAGTGAAGATGAAAAGATTTTTAATGGTATGTATGTTTATTGTTTTGTCAACATTGGGGTATGCTGAAAAAGTTATGAGAGTAGGGCTGGGGGTTCCAGAATCACATTTTGAATATAAAGGAATGGAGCTTTTTAAGAAAAATCTTGAAGAAAAAACAAACAAAGAGATAAGAGTAGAACTTTATCCATCGAATCAAATAGGGGTTGATCAGGAAGTTCTTGAACAAATAAAATTTGGAGCAGCGCATATGAATCTGCCTGATCCAGCAGTATTAGGAACATTTGTAAAAGAATTTCAGTTTTTATCTTTCCCTTTTATATTTGATAGTCAGGAAAAAGCCATGGAAGTATGTAATGGCGAATGGGGACAGGAATTATTAAAGAAATTAGAAAAAGCAGGATATGTAGGACTTGGATTTGGACCATTTGGTTTTAGACATGTAACAAATAATGCAAGAGAGATAAAGTCTATTGAAGATTTTAAAGGTTTGAAAATCAGAACAATGCAAAATCCTTTACACTTAAGAGTATTCAGAGCTTTAGGAGCAAATCCTACACCAATGCCTTTCAGTGAATTATTCTCTGCTCTTCAACAAGGGGTTGTTGATGGACAAGAAAATCCAATGATGAATATTTATTCTCAAAAAATTTCTGAAGTTCAAAAATATGGAACAATGACAGGGCATGTTTACAGCTGGGTTGTATTAGTGGTGGGAAAAAATTTCTATGATTCATTGACACCAGAACAACAAACTATAATGCAGGAATCTGCTGATATAGCTATAGCTTATATGGCAGAATCAGTGGCAAAAGATGATGAAACAGCAAGAGAAGAAATGGCAAAAACAGGGTTAGTATTTGTAGAACCTTCTGAAGAGTTTAAAACAAAAATAAAAGAGATAGTAGCTCCAATATTAGAAAAAGAAGGAGATAAAATCAATAAAGATATGTATAAAAAACTTAAAGAAGCAACAAAATAAATTTTTGATGAATAGGAGATAAAGATGGGCGAAAGAAAAGAATTTGAGTACTATGTAATAACTGGAGCAATGTTGTTGCTTGTACTTATGGGAGTGCTGCAAATATTATTCAGATTTGTTCTCAATTTTTCTTTATCATGGACAGAGGAATTAAGCAGATATTTATTTATCTTAATGGTCTATACTGGAGCTTCATTGGCTCTGAAAAGAAAAAAACATGTTAGAGTGGAATTGATAGATATTTATGTAAAGAGCAAGATAAAAAGATATATTTTTATATTTAATGATATAGTGATGATTTGGTTGTTATTGTTAGTAGGATATGCAGGATTGAAAATTTCTATGACAACATATGAAATGGAGCAGTTATCTCCTGCTTTGGGGCTGCCTATGTATTTAGTTTATGGAATAATTCCGCTGACTTTCTTATTTGGAGCTTGCAGAGCTTTCCAAGTTTTGATTGCTGAAATCAAAGGAGGGAAAGAATAACAATGCAGATATTTATGATAATGATGATAGTATTTATAATTGCCATATTTATAGGAATTCCCATTGCATACTGTATAGGTATTTCTGGGCTGGTAGGATTATTTATTAGTGGAATAAGTGTAGAGTTTGTAGCCAAAACAGTTTTTACTGGATTGGATAGTTATACATTTCTAGCTATACCAATGTTTATCCTTGCAGGACTGATAATGGAAAAAGGTGGAATATCCAATAGGCTGATAAAGCTTGCCACTTCATTAGTAGGAAATGTTTATGGAGGATTGGGAATAATAACAGTTATAGCTTGTTTCTTCTTTGCAGCTATTTCAGGATCTTCTCCAGCAACAGTTGCAGCTATTGGAGCAATGATGATTCCAGCTATGAAGGAAGAAGGATACGATACAGCCTTTGCAGGAGCGTTAACAGCAGCTTCTGGTTCTATGGGAGTATTAGTTCCTCCATCAGTTACAATGATAATATATGCAATTACAGCAGAGGTGTCAATAGGGGAATTATTCCTTGCAGGATTTGTACCTGGAGCACTTTTGACAGTGTGTCTGATAGTTACAGTATATATAATAGCTAAAAAGAATAATTACAGAAGTAAAAAAGTTGAAAGATTGTCAGGTAAAGATTTTCTTAAAGCAGTTTGGGATGCTAAGTGGTCAATGCTGATTCCATTTATAATTCTTGGAGGAATCTACAGTGGAATATTCACAGCAACTGAATCTGCAATTGTAGCAGTTGTTTATGCTTTAGTAATAAGTATATTTGTTCATAAGGAATTAAAATTCTCACAAGTGCCTGCTATAGTAGCACAGGCAGCTTTGACAACATCAACTGTAGTAATAATTTTAGGGTTTGCAATTGCATTTGCAAGATATTTAACAATGGCACAAATTCCACAGGAGTTTGCTAAAGAAATATTGAGATTAACAAATAATGTATATGTAATATATCTGATGTTTATAGCTTTAGCATTTGTGGCTGGAACTTTTATGGCAATAGAAGCACAGATTTTAATTTTCACACCAATGTTCCTTCCTATCTTGAAAAACTTAGGAGTAGATCCAATACATTTTGGAATAATCTTTATAATTTCAGCACAGATAGGATTCTTAACACCACCAGTTGGAGTAAATCTATTTGTTGCACAAGGAATATCGAACTGTTCAATAGTAGAGCTTTCTAAGAGGATACTGCCATTCTTGGCTGCAATGACTTTTGCACAAATGGTACTGTTGATATTCCCAGATATTGTAATGTGTTTGCCTAGACTATTTTTTTAAGGAGATGAAATAGAAGATGAAAATAACAAAGTATGAATTATTTGAAATTCCACCAAGATGGCTGTTCTTAAAGATAGAAACTGATACAGGATTAGCTGGATGGGGAGAACCAGTAGTAGAGGGAAGAGCAAGTACTGTAAAAGGTGCAGTAAAAGAATTGATGGATAACTATATGATTGGAAAAAATCCACTGGCAATAGAAGATCATTGGAATGTATTATACAGAGGGGGATTCTATAGAGGAGGAGCTATTATGATGAGTGCTCTTGCTGGAATAGATCAAGCACTTTGGGATATAAAAGGAAAATATTTAAATCAGCCAGTGTATGAATTAATGGGTGGAAAATGCAGAGATAAAATGAAGGTTTATTCTTGGATAGGTGGAGATAGACCCAATGATGTAGCAGCAGCAGCTAAAGAAAAGCAGGAGCAAGGATTTACAGCAATAAAAATGAATGCTGCAGAAGAATTACAGTTTATTGATTCATATGAAAAAGTAGATGCTGTATTAGAAAGAGTAGCTGCTATAAGAAAAGCAACTGGAAAATATTTTGGTATTGCTGTGGATTTTCATGGAAGAGTTCATAAACCAATGGCTAAAATACTGGCTAAGAAATTGGAAGAATATGATTTAATGTTTATTGAAGAACCAGTTTTATGTGAGAATAAGGAATCTTTCAGAGATATTGCCAATGCTACTTCTATTCCGATAGCAACAGGAGAAAGACTATTTTCAAGATGGGATTTTAAAGATATATTGTCCAGCGGATATGTAGATATAATACAGCCAGATTTATCACATGCTGGAGGAATTACAGAAGTTAAAAAGATCGCATCAATGGCAGAGGCATATGATATAGCAGTAGCTCCACATTGTCCTTTAGGACCAATAGCACTAGCTGCATGTCTTCATTTAGATGCAACAACATATAATGCTGTAATTCAGGAACAAAGTATGGGGATACATTATAATAAAGGCAAAGATGTTTTAGATTATGTAAAAAATAAAGAAGATTTTAAATTTACAGATGGATATGTAGATATTTGCTCAAAAGCAGGATTAGGAGTAGATGTCAATGAAGAACTTGTAAGAGAACTTTCAAAAGTTCCTCATAACTGGAAAAATCCTATATGGAGACATAAGGATGGATCATTTGCTGAATGGTAAAAAGAAAAAAGATAGGTGGAATTTCCACCTATCTTTTTGCATTCATACCTACATATCCAGTATTATTTTATTTAAAACTTCTAAAGGTGACAGATCACGAAACTCATCTCTCAGCTTTTTTTCTTTTGCTTCCATTTCCTCTTTTTCTTCTGGAGTAAGAGCATTAGGATCATACTTTGGAGGAGCCATATATTTTCTTATATCATATTTTGATACAACTCTGTCAATAGGATCAAAATATATTGTAAGAATAGTTTCTTTGAGAGACTCTTCATTTTTTAATATTTTCTCAGGGAGCAGTTTTTTTAATATTTCTTTGTGTTCTTCAGTATTGTTTAAGTAGTAGCTTCCATTGTAATAAGTTATACCATAAAATCTATTTTTTTTAGCAATAACAAAATCAGGTTTTCCAAAGAATTCTCTCATTTCTTTTTCAGTAGACCTGTATGGAATTATCACAGGGTTAAGAGATCTCTCAACATGAAAGACAAACATTTTTTCTGTGACAGAAGAGCACCCAGTTAAGAAAATAATACAGATAATGGTGTACAGAAGTCTGGGAACTTTATTCAGTTTCAAGGGAATACCCTCCTTAAATTTTTATATAATCATCTATGAAAATTATAACATAAAATTATGGCTTTTTTAGAAAATTTTAAAATAAAAAATACAAAAAAAAGAAATAAATATGGTATCATAATTAATAAGGTTAAGAGAATAAAATCGGGGGATAAATCAAGTAAAATTAGAGAAAATATGAATAAATTGGGGGAAAACTGATATGAGGGAGAGAGATAGTTTAGAAAAAATATGGAAAGACATTGAAAAAGTATTTTTAAAAGCTATGGAAAAAGATGAAACAGTAAAAGAAAAATATGATTTTATCTGCAGAGAATATCAGAAATTTCTTAGTAATTACTTTGATTTTAAAGAGATAGCGGATAATCTTTTTGATGGTATTTATATATCTGATGGAGAGGGAAAAACTCTATTTATAAACGAGGCCTATACAAGAATAACAGGAATAACTAAAGAAGAGATAATTGGAAAAAATGTAAGAGATATATTGGCAAAGGGAGATATTTATAAAGGGGCAGTAACTTTAGATGTAATAAAGGAAAAAAAGAGAATAAATAATATTGGGAAAATAGTCAAACTGGATAAAGATGTGTTGGTAACTGGGAGTCCGATATTTGATAAAAATGGAAGGGTTGAGCTTGTTGTTATAAATAATCGGGATATCAGTGAATTAAAAGAATTAGAAAATAAAATTGAAAAATTGAAAAAAACCTCTTTGAAAGTAGATGAGGAGATAAAATTTTTAAGAAGCAAGCAGATGTCTAATAGAAAACTTGTATATAAAAGTGAAAAAATGAACTCTATATTTACCTTGATAAATACAATAGCTCCAACAGATGTGACAGTTTTAATAACTGGAGAATCAGGAACAGGAAAAGAATTAATAGCTGATGAGATTTTTTATAAAAGTTTCAGAAAAGAGAAACCTTTTATTAAAGTGAATTGTGCTGCTATACCAAATGAATTATTAGAAGCAGAATTATTTGGATATGAAGGGGGAGCATTCACAGATTCTAAAAAAAATGGGAAAATAGGTATGTTTGAATTGGCAAATGAGGGAACTATTCTATTGGATGAAATAGGAGATATGCCTATAAAATTACAGACTAAGCTTTTAAGAGTGCTTCAGCAGAAAGAGATTATGAAGTTGGGAGGAACACAGCCTATAAAATTAAATATAAGGATTATAGCTTCTACCAATCAAAATTTAAAAGAGCAGATAAAAAATGGAAAATTTAGGGAAGACCTGTTTTATAGATTGAATGTAGTTCCAATAGATATAGAACCTTTAAGAAAGAGAATAGAAGATATTCCAGAATTAATATTTGAATTTTTAAGTATCTTTAATAAAAAATATAATAAAAATATTAATATAGAAAAAGAAGCTGTAGAAATTCTTGAGAGATATCAATGGCCTGGGAATATTAGAGAATTAGAAAATTTTCTTGAAAGAATAGTAGTAATAAATACAACTGGAACAATTACATTAAGAGAAATAGCTCCAATGATAGATAGTGATGATTTCTTTATGGAAGTAAGTGATTATGATTTGAAAAAAGCAGTATCTTATCTGGAGAAAAGAATGATAAGCAAAGCTTTAAAAAACTTTGGGTCAACAAGAAAAGCAGCTAAGCATTTAGGGATTGATCAATCAACAGTAGTTAAAAAATGTAAAAGTTTAGAAATAGATATTCTTAAACTGAAAGAGTATGAGCGATGAAATTTGGAATAGGTCAGATGAATTTTTTCATCTGACCTGTTTTTCTTTATTTTAGAGTTAAAAGTGTAAAAATTCACATTTTTAAAATAAAACGATGAAAATAATCATCTATAATGAAAAATATACTTAATCATAAACTATGAATAAATGTAAATTTTATAATTTGATAAAAGATGGCATAGCATTTGCTTTATTAATTTATACTAACAATAAAATATAAATGGAGGGTGAATTAATATGAGTAAAATAATAATAACAGTAGCTCCAACAGGAGCCTGGCCATCTAAAAAAGATAATCCTAATATACCTTTAACGCCTGAAGAAATTGCAAATGATGTGTATGAATGTTATAAAGCAGGAGCTTCTGTAGCACACCTTCATATGAGAGATGATATGGGGAAAGGAACTATGGATACTAAGAAATTTGAAGAAACAGTTAAACTTATAAAAGAAAAATGTGATATAGTTATTAATCTAACAACTTCAGGAGATTTAAATGCTACTGATGAAACTAGGCAGGCACATTTAAAATCAATAAAACCTGATCTTGCTTCTTATGACTGTGGTTCTATGAACTGGATGCATAATAGTTTATTCATTAACCATCCAAAATTTTTGGAAGAATTGGGATATACAATGCAGGAAAATAATGTTAAACCAGAAATTGAAATTTTTGATGCTGGAATGATATACAACTCATTGTATTATATAAAGAAAGGAGTTTTAAAAGAACCAGTACATTATCAATTTGTATTAGGAGCTGCAGGGGGAACAGCTGCAACTGTTGAAAATCTGGTTTATTTAAAAAGTTTAATACCAGAGGGAAGTACTTGGTCAGCATTGGGAATTGGAAGAGGACATATACCTATTCTAATGACAGCTATTGCCATGGGAGGACATGTGCGTGTAGGAATGGAAGATAATGTATATTATGGACTAGGAGAACTGGCTGTTTCAAATGCTCAGCTTGTAGAAAGAGCAGCTAGACTGATTGAAAATTCTATGAATGAAGTAGCAACTCCAGCTGAAGCCAGAGAGATTTTAGGTTTGAAAAATGGAGATGAGTAATTATGATAAAGAATATTTCAGTTATAGGTGCTGGAACAATGGGGCATGGAATAGCAGAAGTTTTCGCTCTGCATGGATATAATGTAAGTTTATACGAAACTAATGCAGAAATAAGAGAAAATGCAAAGAAAGTAATAGAAGAGGAGCTTTTATTTTTACTGGAAAATGATTTTATAAAAAAAGATGATATTCAAAAAACAATAGAAAATATAGAGATGTTTTCTGATTTAAAAGAGGCAGTAAAAGATGCTGATTATGTAATAGAAGCAGTTCCAGAAAGGATTGAATTAAAACAAGAATTATTTAAACAGTTAGATGAATATTGTAAAAAAGAAGGAATCTTTGCAAGTAATACATCAAGTTTGAAATTAGATGAAATGAGCAGAGATATAAGTGAGGACAGAAAGAAAAGAATAATGGTATGTCACTGGTATAATCCAGCTCACTTAATGCCTATTGCAGAGCTGTCATTTTTTGGAAATATGCCTAAAGAAATATATAAAGAAGTGGAAAAACTTTATTCTAATTCTGGAAAACAGACTGTAAAGATTCTAAAGGATGTACCTGGGTTAGTTGCTAACCGTATACAACAGGCAATAGCCAGAGAAGTATTTTCATTGATAGAAATGGGAGTGGCAGAACCTGAAGATATAGATAAGGCATTAAAATTTGGACCAGCATTCAGATATGCAACATCTGGTCAATTAGAAATAGCTGATATAGGAGGGTTAGATATTTGGTGTACTGTAGGAGATAATTTATTGAGTGTTATGGATAATAGAAAAGAAGCAAATCCATTGTTGAGAAAAAAGGTGCTTGAAAATAAATTGGGAATGAAATCAGGAGAAGGTTTTTTCAAGTATCCTAAAGAAAAAATAAATGATATTAAAAATAAATTCAATAAAAAATTGATTATACAGCTGAAAACATCAAAAAACTATGAAGAATAAAATTAGGGGGATAAGATATGGAAAATTCTAAATCAACAAATAAAGGAACGTTTTTGTGGAGATTGAGTAAAAAATTTCAATTTGCAGCAGATAAATTAATTCCTGACTCATTTGTATTTTGCTTGATACTTACTTTTATAGTTTTTGTTTTAGGGATAATTTTTACAAAGACTGGTCCTGTAAAAATGGTTATACACTGGTATAATGGATTGTGGACTCAAATGACTTTTGCATTCCAGATGGCATTTATGGTAGTTACATGTGCTGTATGTGCAAAATCAAGGCAAATAAAAAAAGTATTGAGAAAAATTGCAAGTATACCAAAAACACCAATGGGAGCTATGATACTTTTGATGGGGTTTGGGTATATTTCTAGCTTTGTCAACTGGGCTTTTTGCACAGTAGTTACTCCCATTCTAGCTATGCAGCTTTCAAAACAGATAAAAGGATTACATTTTCCAATGATGATTGCAGCAGGATACTCAACTATGATTTTGGGGCAATGCTTAGGACCAAGTGCATCTGTTTATGCTCTTGTTGCAACAAAAGGACATTTTCTTGAGAAAGAAATAGGAATATTGACACAAGCAGATACTGTATATAACAATGTAAATGTAATTTTATTTGTAATCATGGCAGTATTTACTGTATTACTAAGTATTTTTACAGTTCCACCAAAAGAGGAAATTGTAGAATTTAAAACTGCTTTAGATGAGGAAGAGATTAATGAAGAAATAGAAGAAAATGAAACAGTTGCTGATAAATTAAATGGAAGCAGAATAATAATGTATCTTATAGGAATTTCTGGAATTTTAGTTTTGGGAAATACATTTATAACAAAAGGATTTTTAGGAGCTTTAAGCGTGAATTTTATTATATTTTTATTTATTACACTAAATTGTTTTCTATACAATACTCCAAGAAAATTTGTTGAAGCATATAAAGAAAATATGTTTTTAACTACTGAGATAATAATTCAATTCCCGTTTTATGGGGGAATAGCAGGAATGATGATGGATTCAGGATTTGGAGCTGTTGTAGTTGGAGCAATTATAAATGTTGCAAATGCTTCTACTATGCCAGTATGGGCGTATATATCTGCATCTGTAACGAATCTGTTTATTCCTTCTCAAGGTGGTCAATGGATAGTTCAAGGACCATTACTGGTAGATGCAGCTAAACAGGTAGATGCAAATATACTGTATGTAATAAATGCTTTTGTATATGGAGATGAAGCAACAAATTTACTGCAGCCTCTATATGTTATTCCAGCATTGTCAGTTGTAGGAATGAAACTTAAAGATGTATGGGGATTTATGGCTTTCATCTGGATATTTTGGCTATTAATTACAACAATTGGACTTTATATAATACCTATGTTTGTATAAAAAAATGAGAAATATATGATTTTATATGGAAAGTAATTTAAATAAATAAAAAATAATCTGCTTTTTTTGATGCTTAAAAATAAAAGAAAAAGTATATATTAGCAGAAATTTATAAAATAAAAGAGGCTGTACAAATTAGTTCACTACAAGTCACTAATTTGTAACAGCCCTTTAGTTATTTTACATCAAAAAAGCAGCAATAGGATAACCAATGACAACTGTTATAAGTGTTGCAATAGCCATAAAAAGAAATCCATATTTTAATATACTGCTAGTATCTGACCAACCAGATCCTATTGCCATAGCTACATGTGGCATAGCAGGCGGAGTAGCAAAAGCATAAGCAGACATCATTCCGATTATAGCAACTATTGCTGGACAAGATATGGCACCATTTGTAGCTTGAATAAGGGGAATGGCAACTGTAGTTACAACAGTCACTGTAACCATATTAGAAGAAAAATTAGTTTGCAGACATGCCCATGCAGTAAAAGCAAGTATCAACAGTATTGGTGATATTCCTTGAAGAGCAGGACTAAGGACATCTATGAGGTATTGAGTAAGACCTACATTAGAATTAGTCATAGCACTTCCAGCAGCAAGAGTTCCAGCTCCCATTATTACACTTGGCCATTGTACACCTTTTTTCATTCCTTCAGCAAAATTCAGTAATGGTTTTCCATCAAAAGAAATAATAGAATAAAGTATTATTCCAAGTATTGGCGGCATAGCAGTACCCATACGACTTATTTTTATTATTTCTGGAAAAAAGTCTTTTAAAAGACTTGGAAGTACCCAAAGAGCAACTATCAAGCAAAAGATGGTAAGAATAGAAACCTCTTTTTTATCCATAGGTTTTAATTCATTTTTAAAAAAGAAACATCAATATTTTTAATTTGTGATAGATCAGGATTTATAATAAATCTGAATATCAGCAGAAGAAAAAATGTACATACAAGTCCTACTGGTATGGCAAATGCCATATATTGAGCATAACCAATAGTAAGCCCAGTGGCAGTAGTGTAGAATCCCATAGCCATAATACTGAATACATGAGCTATCGGAGTCATTCCAGCAGAGATTGAAACACAGAATGTAAGACCTATCATCAGCATATTACCTATTTTATCACCTTTTTTTAATCCTAATATTTCATGTATTTTTTCCAATATAGGAAGAAAAACGACAAATAAAACGGTAGGAGAAACAAAACAACCAATAGTTATAACTGCTGCAAGAAAAGATATTATAAACATCCAAGGACCTTTTTTAGACATTGGACTTGTAATAAAGTATAAAGCACATCTTTTTAAAAAAGGTGTTTCTGATAAAACATAAGTACACATAAATGTACACATTAAAAAGGCAAAAGTTTCATTTCCAAATGAACTGAGGAAAACATTTTTAAAGCCTATGCTTGGAATCATACCTATTGCAGCTATACACATTAAACTTGGCCAGTCTATAGCAACTGTAAGCCATAGTAATAAACTGCCTAAAAATATACCAAGAACAGTCATTCCTTCAGGCTTCATTCCTACAGGTAATGGCATAAATCTACCAAATATTATAAAGACAAATGCTATTGCTATGTATATATTTCTTTTCAAAGTTTGAGTCATATAAATCTTTCCTCCTTATATAAAAGCTCCTTGTTTTTTTAATTCCTCTCTGATATCTTGTACATTTATATCATTGTGTTCAGCCATATAGGCAGCACCAACTCCAGCAGCATGGCCAGTTCCAAAACTTATTCCCATTACACGGACAGAAGCAAAAGCAATAGGATCAGAACTGACAGTTCTCCCTGCACTCCAAAGATTAGAAATATTTTTTGAAATAAGAATATCTATTGGAATATCATAGTAATCATCATCTTTTACCCACATATATTCAGCCATTTTTTCAGCTTTTTTATGATTTTCACAAGGCCAGGCCCCCCTTGCTATACTATTTTTATTTTTTACAGCATTTAATACTTCATTTCCTGTAAGAGTATATTTTCCAATAATATGTCTTGTTTCTCTTATACCTAGTTTAGGACCAGTAGTTATTAAAGTACAATTTTCCATTCCAGGAATATATTTTTGAAAAATCTCCATATATTTATGAGCCTGCTTTCTTGTGTTGATTTCACAAGCAGTGAGAGTTTTACAATCTAATGAATCTACCTTAACACTTGGAAGAATAGCAAAACCATCTGATTCAGTTTTAAAAATTATTCCAGAATCTTTGCTTATATTTTTAAAACCATCTCTTTTAGCACTTGTAACAGCTTTTTTTATAACTTCTGGAGATAAATCAAGATTCATATCAAAATTTCCTATTCTCATAACAGAAGTTGCCATTTGTATTGTTCCTCCAGGATTTCCAAATACTATTTCAGCTCCAGCAAGATAGGCAAGATTTCCATCTCCACTTGCATCAACAAAGGAGCTTCCTTCAATAAAAAGATTTCCCTCATCATCAATACATTCTATGGAGATTATTTTATTCTCTTTAGTGTATGCTTTGATGAGAGTACAATATAAAAGAACATCTACTTCGTTTTCTGTTATAAGTTCATCTAAAGCAAATTTTAAAGATTCAGATTCCAATGGAATGATAGCATTTCCCATAGTAGAAATTTTATATCCATTATATTTTCCTAGAGCAGCAAGTTTTTCAAGAAGCATTTGACCTACTCCTCCTATAATTTGTTGTGGTTCTTTTCCATGAGTAAAAAAACCACAATAAGAAGCAACATTTGCATTAGTAGCTTGTCCCCCTAAAAAGCTGCTGCGTTCAATTAAAATAACAGATTTTCCACTTTTTTTTGCCCCAATAGCTGCAGCTATACCAGCAGATCCACCCCCAACAACAACAACATCATACTTTAAATTTCTTTTCATATATAACTCCTTTTTGATATGTTATTTATTTTATAGTTGGATTATATCAGTAGAAATATTATTTGTAAAAATCAAAAAAACTATAAAATTAATAGTTTAAAACTATATTTAAATTGACAATAAACAATTAAAATGTAATAATATTGTATAAAATATTTTATTTTTGAAAGGAGGGAAGGGACTATAGAAAAGAATCAATTACTTTATGTGACAGCAACTGCAAAACATAACAGCATAACCAGAGCAGCTGAAGAATTATGTATATCACAGCCTTCTCTATCAAACCAAATAATAAAACTGGAAAATGAACTGGATATAAAGCTTTTTGAGAGGAAAAAGCATAGAGTAGAATTAACAGAAGCAGGAAGAGCTTTTACAGAGTCAGCAGAAGTGATTTTGAATAGTTTTAAAAAACTGGAAAAGCTTATGGGAGAGTATGCTTCAATGAATAAAGGGAGTATAAATATAGGTCTTTTACCTGTGATAACTTCATTAAAAATACCAGATTATTTATATGAATTTCAAAAGAAATTTCCAAATATAGAAATGATACTAAAAGAGGCAGGAAGCTCAGTTCTTGTTTCTTCTATTTTGAAAAAAGAAGTAGATGTGGCATTTACAATTCTCACAGAACCTATGTTGGAAAAATTAAAATCTGATTTGAATATAGTGAGATTGAGAAAAGATAAAATAGTTGTAGTAGTAGGTCAAGATCATAGATTGGCTAAATTGAAGAAAGTAGAAATGAAAGATATGGAAGGAGAAAAATTAATATTTTCCAGTGATAATTTTCAATTTCCAAATATAGTTATAGATTACTTAAAGCTTCATCAGATACCATATAAAATATCATGCAGATGTACACAATTGGAAACGACTTTTGCTCTTGTAGCCAGAAATTTTGGTATTACATTTTGCAGTGAGGTCACTGCTGGAAAACAATTGACAGAAGGGATATACAAACATCTGAATTTAAAGAGTATTCCTCTCACTCCAGAATTTGAGAGATCAATATATTTGATATCTTCTAAAAATATGGGATATCATCCAACAATAGATAATTTTATGAGATTTATAAGGGAAAAATATAATATAAAAACATTGAGATAATAAAAATTTTTGATTTATGGAGATGAACTTTTTGGGAAGAGAGTGATCCCATAAGTGCAATGAAAAATTTCAACTAAGGTAAAAGTTAAATTGCATTTATCACATATTAAAGGATTAATACTATAAATCTTAAAAAAATTTTGAGCCCATGTAATTTTAGGAATAAAAATTCCAAAATTAATGGGTTTTTTAACATTGAAATTTCTAGAATAAAGACCAAATCTTTTAACTATTTTATTAGACTAGAAATATATGATTTTATATGGGTAGAATAATTCTTTTATTTTCTTAGGGTGAATTATAAAAATATGTTAAAATAAAGCTATTAAATATGATAGAGGTAATTAGAATAGTTAAAAAATATTTGATTAAATTATTAATTAATAAAATTATTTAAAAAGGAAGGAAGAAGATAGCTATGAATATTTATACACAAAAATTTAAAGAAGTTTTATTTTCTATATTTCCAATTACAGTGATTGTGCTAATACTTAATTTTACATTAACACCTCTTGAAATACCATTAATTATAAGATTCATAATAGGAGCTTTTTTAATAATAATTGGATTGTCTATATTTTTAGTAGGGGTAGATATAGCTATAACTCCTTTAGGAAGCCAGGTGGGATCTGCTTTTGCAAAGTCAAATAAAATATGGATTGTTACTGTTGGGGGATTAATTGTAGGGTTTTTTATTTCAATTGCTGAACCAGGTTTAATTATTTTGGTTGATCAAGTTGGAATAGTCACCTCTGGACAGATATCAAGTATAAGTATTCTTGGAATTGTATCTATTGGTCTGGCAATTATGTTGGCTGTAGGATTTGTTAGAATTGTATTTAATATACCTTTATATAAAATGCTGACAATTTTCTATGGATTTGTTTTTATACTTGCTTTATTTACTCCAGTAGAATTTTTGACAATTGCATTTGATGCTTCAGGAGCAACTACTGGAATTTTAGCTGTACCTTTTATTCTAGCTTTGGCAGTTGGAATATCTTCAATGAAAAAAGACAGTAAAGCATCTGAAAAGGATAGTTTTGGATTAGTAGCTATAGCATCAGTAGGAGCAATAATATCAGTTATGATACTAAGCATTTTTTCTGGAGCAAGAGATTTTTCAGCAAAACTTGAATTTAATATTACAAAGTCTGAATCTATAATTGATCCATTTATAAAAAATATTCCAATTTTATTTAAAGAAGGATTTTTAACTATTTTACCTTTGGTTATTATTTTTTTATTTTTTCAAAAATTTTACTTTAGAATGAATAAAAAAAATATGGCAAAAATGATAAAAGGATTTATCTATGCCTTTGTTGGATTATTTTTGTTTTTAGTTGGAGTTAATACAGGATTTATGGACATAGGAGCTATTATTGGGTATACTTTAGCTTCCTATGATAATAATATATATGTTATTATTATAGCTTTTATTCTTGGATTTGTAACTATTTTAGCAGAACCTGCAGTTTATGTACTTACTCATCAAATTGAAAATGTGACAAGTGGATATGTACGAAGAAGAGCTATTTTAGTTGCTCTTGCAATTGGAGTTGGAATTGCTGTTGCATTATCAATGATAAGAATTATTGTACCAGGACTTCAGCTATGGCATTATCTGCTTCCTGGATATATTATAAGTATACTTATGAGTTATTTTATTCCTAAATTATTTGTTGGAATTGCATTTGATGCTGGAGGAGTAGCTACAGGACCTATGACTACAACCTTTATTCTAGCATTTACTCAAGGAGCAGCTGAAGCAGTGGAAGGAGCAAATATATTGACAGATGGATTTGGAATGATTGCTACAGTGGCTATGACACCAATTATAACACTTCAAATACTAGGATTTATTTTTGGAATGAAACTTAAAAAGAAAGGAGAGTTAAAAGGTGAAGAGTGATTTTATGGAGCTACAACTTGAATTGATGTATATAATAGTGGATTATGGATTGGGAAGCAAGATAATAAAATATGCAAAAAAGTTTGGAATTACAGGAAGTACAGTTTGTTTGGGGAAAGGAACAATAAAGAATTCCTTTTTAGAGTTTCTTGCAATTAATGAATCTAGAAAGGAAATTATATTGATGGTGGGGGAAAGAAGGATAATTTATTCTACAATGGAAGAATTAAATAAAAAGTTTTCTTTTGACAAACCAAATAAAGGTGTTGCATTTACTGTTCCAATAAAAGAAGCTATAGGTGCTAGAGGGCTGAAAGAAATTAATTATAATCCTGAAGAAAGTAGAGGTGTAGAAAAATCTATGTATAATCTGATAATTGTTGTTGTTGAAAAAGGTAATGGGGAACATGTTGTTGAAGCTGCAAATAAAGCAGGTTCAAGAGGGGCTACCATTGTTAATGGAAGAGGTTCAGGTATTCATGAGACAAGTAAACTTTTTGCTATGGCTATAGAACCAGAAAAAGAGATTGTCATGATTATTTCTCAAAGTTCTTTAACTGAAAAAATTGTTTCTTCAATAAGGAAAGATATCAATATAGATGAACCTGGAAGAGGAGTTATTTTTGTTCAGGAAGTTAATAAAGCTTGTGGATTATATTAAGAATTAAAAGTTGAAAATATTATTTTATTCAAAAAAAGTAAGGCTGGTTTTTGACCAGCCTTAAATGTTTTATTTAGTTTTTTCAGATATAATAGCTCCAGATGCAGCACCAACACCTGCACCAACTATAGTACCAGTACTACCACCAATTATGTGTCCTGCTACAGCACCAACTGCCGTACCAGCACCTATATGTTTTTCAGTACGGGTACATCCTGCAAATACAATGGCAAATACAGTGGCTATCAAAAAAGTTTTTTTCATTTTTATCCCTCCTTATTTGTAATGAAATAAGTCATACTTCTTAATAAGAGATATACAAAAAAAATTATACTTATCCTTTATAATTTAATAATAACATATTTTTTACCTTTGTAAGTAACACTTTCTTGAGTTTTTTTATTTATTTTTTCAAATTTTCTATGGGTATACTTTCTGGCATGTTTCGGTGGGTAGTCTTCAAAAGTTCTAGATCCCATAAGTGTAATAGTGACTTCAAGTTCAGCTTTATCAGGAGTTACAAGATAATCTTCGCCAGAATAAGAAAAGAGTATTCCAGGATACATATGATCATTTTTTATTTGTTTAAAATTGAAAGTTTTTCCTGTTTGATTAACAAGAAACTGCCCAAGTGCATTTATTCTATCTAACATTTATTTTTTCACCTTCTTTTTTCCTGTTCTTTTATTTTTTATTGATGAAGTAGCAGATTTTTTTACAGCAGCTTTTTTTTCAATAGTTTTCTTTTTAGCTACAGAGTATCCAAAACTTCCAATAGCTTCTTTAGGCATTGGAAAGTATTCTCCATGAGAATAACTTATAAGATTTGCCCATTCAAAATGAATCTTTTCATTTTCATCAAGAAGTTTTGAATCTATATGAGAACAAAGTACTTCTGCAAGAAAGAGATCATGTGTACCTAATGGAATTATATTTTTTACTCTGCATTCAATATTTACAGGACATTCATTAATATATGAACTCTTTACTTCTGTGCCTTCTACCATAGTAAATTTCATTTCTTCTATTTTATCATTAGTTCTTCCAGAACGAACTCCACAATAATCTGTTTCTCTAGTAAGTTTTCTGGTAGGAAGATTTACAGTAAATTCCATAGTTTCTTTTATATATTCATATGAAAGTCTTTCAGGCCTAATAGATATTGATAACATTGGAGGTTTTGTGCAAACAGTTCCGGTCCATGCCACTGTGAAAACATTTTCTTTACCTTCTGAATTTCTGCTTGTGATAAGAACTACAGGAACAGGATTAAGTATAACGCTGCCCTTAAATAGGTTTTTTTTCATAGTATATCCTTTCTTTATTTGTTTCATTTTTAGAAAATTATAACATTTTTTCTCAATTGCTACAAATAATAAAATAAGGATTGTGTTGCTTATAAAAAAACCATATGATATACTAAGATTATAAAGTTGAGTGAAAAAGGTGAAACTTATGAATAATTATGTTATTTTAAAAGGAAAAAAAGACAGATTAGTAATACATTTAAATTCAGAAGTAGATTTTTTGACTCTTAGAGACAGCTTAGTCGAAAAAGTAAGAGAAGCTAGGAATTTTATTGGGAATGTTCAGTTGGCTATTGAATTTAGCAATAGAATATTATCAGAATTAGAGGAAAATGTACTAATTGATCTAATAAAATTAAATAGTGATATTAATATCACTTATGTATTTTCTGAAAGTGGATCTGAAAAAAAAGATAAAATAAAATTTTTTAAAGCTGTAACAGAAGAAGGACCTACAAAATTTTTTAAAGGTACCTTAAGATCTGGGAGTAAACTGGAATATGATGGAAACATAGTAATTTTAGGAGATGTAAATCCAGGAGCATTAGTTAGAGCCAGAGGGAATGTAATAGTTCTTGGATATTTGAATGGTACTGTTTATGCTGGTCTAGATGAAGATTCAGATGCTTTTATAGGGGCTAACTATATGAATCCTATTCAAATGGTAATTGGTGCAGTTACTGCAAAGCCTATGCAAAAAGAGATTCTTGATACCAATAAGATAGATAGAAAAGGCGGATTCAAAATAGCTTATATCAAAAACAGTGAAATATTTATTGAAGATTTCAGTACACGTTCATTTTGTGAATAACCAAAAATTTATGTTGGGAGTGGATTAAAGATGGCAAAGGTGTTTGTAGTTACATCAGGAAAGGGAGGAGTAGGAAAAACAACTACTACTGCTAACCTTGGAGCTGGGTTAGCTCTCAAGGGTAATAAAGTACTCTTAATAGATACTGATATTGGATTAAGAAATCTTGATGTTGTAATAGGACTTGAAAATAGAATAGTTTATGATCTAGTTGATGTAATAGAAGGTAGATGCAGAATAGCACAGGCTCTTATCAAAGATAAAAGATGTTCTAATTTATGTCTTCTGCCAGCTGCACAAATCAGGGATAAAAATGATATAAATGGTGATCAGATGAAAACTCTGATAGAAGCTTTAAGAAAAGATTTTGATTATATAATAATAGATTGCCCTGCTGGAATTGAACAGGGATTTAAAAATGCAATAGCAGCAGCAGATGAAGCTATTGTAGTTACAACTCCTGAGATATCTGCTACAAGAGATGCAGATAGAATAATTGGTTTATTAGAAGCTAATGATATAAGAAGTCCAAAGCTTATAATAAATCGTATAAAAATGGATATGGTTAAAGCTGGAAATATGCTTGGAGTAGAAGATATTTTGGATATTCTTGCAATACCCTTGCTTGGTGTTATTCCTGATGATGAAAATATAGTTATATCAACAAACAAGGGAGAACCTTTAGTATATAAAGGAGAGTCTTTAGCAGCGGAGGCATATAGAAATGTTGTATTAAGAATGACAGGAAAAGATGTACCTTTCCTTAATTTAGATGTTAAATATGGTTTTTTTGATAAACTAAAAATGGTTTTTGGAAAGTAGGTGTGTTATGGGAATTTTTGATTTTTTTAAAAAGAATGATACTCAATCTAAGAATATTGCCAAAGACAGACTTAAATTAGTTCTGATTCATGATAGAGCAATGCTTCCTTCTGGAGTACTTGAAGATATGAAAGATGATATAATAGCTGTAATATCTAAATATGTAGATATTGATAAAGACAGTCTAAATATAGAAGTGGCTCAAAGTCCTGAAAATAAAAGAAGGACAACTCTGATAGCCAATATACCACTAATGATAAAAAAAGATGGAGAATAACATAAAAAAGGATTATCTAAAAAATTTAGATAGTCCTTTTTATTTGTTTTTTAAAAGTTTTTCATTTTTAAATTTATTTATTTTTATAAAAAAATCAAAAATAGTTTTGAGCTCACTATCATTAAAATTATCTTCAAGAAATATTTCTATTTCATTTTCTTTTTTTAGAAACTCTTTATATATATTCAGATATATTTTTGTTCCTGATTTTGTTAATGAAAGAAATAATTCTTTTTTATTAGGAGGGATTTGAAAAATTTCTATGAGTTCATAAGAATGTAGTTTTTTTATAGCTTTACTGGCATATCCTTTACTAATTTTCATTTTTTTTGATAACTGTGTAATATTTATTTTTTCACTAGAACCAATATAGTAAATAAAATTATAGTCAGCTACACTGAGATCAAGTACTGTATTTACATCTAAAGATTCATCTTCTTTTTCAGCCAGATATTGAAATTCCTTCATACTTAAATATATTTCTGGAATGAGTTTATTTTTAGGTTCCCTTGAAAGAAAATCTTTATAAAATTCTCGGCTGTCCTCTATTAAATTAAAAAATTTTTTTACAACTTTATTAGATATTTTAATCACCCTTTTCGAAAAAAGATAGTTTCTTTGGAAACATTATACAATTTAAAACCTTATTTTACAAGGAAACTAAAGAAAAAAATTAGGCTGATTGAAAATGGAAATGTTTCTTATGAAACAAAAAAAATCAGTTCTGAATAAAGAAAATAAATTCAAGAACTGTATATTGACACGATTTTAACTGTAAAGTATACTGAAAATAATAAAATATCTTGAAATTATTTTTAATTTTTAGGAGGGAGTATAATTATGAAAAAAGGATTTTCTCTTTTACAAAGAGTAGGAAGGGCATTTATGCTGCCCATTGCGGTTCTCCCTATGGCAGGAATACTGTTGGGAGTAGGAGGTGCTTTTACAAGCAGTGCTATAGTTGATACATATAATTTAACTTTTTTGGCTCCTGGGACATTGCTTAATCATATTTTGATATTGTTTTTAAATGCAGGTTCTTTTATTTTTGCCAATCTTTCAGTTATATTTGCTGTAGGAGTAGCAATAGGTCTTGCACATCAAAATAAAGAAACAGCTGCACTTTCAGCACTTTTAGGATTTCTTCTTTTTCATACAGTAATAGGAACAGTTTTGGGGTTTATGGGACAGACGCCAGATACCACAACAGTTCAGGTACTTATGGAAAAAGGAATGACTTATGGAGATGCAATCGGAAAATCATCTTTGTATACAAAAGAATTAGGAATATTTACACTTCAGACTGGAGTTTTAGGTGGAATAATTTGTGGATGCTTTTCAGCTTTTATAACAAACAGATTTTCAAACAGAACTTTACCTGATTATCTTGCATTTTTTAGCGGCAATAGACTTGTACCAGTATTAACAATGATATTTTTTATCCCATTAGGAGTAGTAGTTCCATTTATCTGGCCTACAATATTTGGCGCAGTAGTAAAGGCAGGGGAAACTTTCACTGCTATGGGGCCAATAGGAACTTTTCTTTATGGAATGACAGGAAGGCTTTTAAATGTATTTGGCCTTCATCATGCAGTTTATCCATTGTTCTGGTATACTGAGCTTGGTGGAACTATGGAAATAGCAGGACAAATGGTAGCAGGAGGACAAAAAATATTTTTTGCTCAATTGGCAGATCCATCTACTATTCATTATTCAGCTGATGCTACAAGAACCATGACAGGAGGATTTCTACCAATGATGTTTGGACTTCCAGCTGCTGCACTTGCAATGTACAGATGTGCAGATGCAGACAATAAAGCAAAAATAAAAGGAATACTTGTTTCAGCGGCCTTGACATCATTTCTTACAGGGATAACAGAACCAATAGAATTTACATTTTTATTTGTTGCTCCTCCTTTATATGTTATACACGCATTATTAGAAGGAATATCTTATGGTCTCATGCATTTTCTTAATGTTGCAGTAGGAATAACTTTTTCAAGAGGAATAATAGATTTTACTTTCTTTGGATTACTTCAAGGAATGGCCAAAACTTCATATCAATGGATATTAATATTAGGACCAATATATTCAATAGTATATTATTTCATTTTTAAATTTATGATAGAAAAGTTTAATTATATGACTCCTGGAAGAAAAGAAGGAGAAAATAAACTTTATACAAGAAAAGATTATCAAGGTAAAGCAGATAGTGATGATTTTATAGATGAAATAGTAAAAGCTTTAGGTGGGGTGGATAATATTGAGGGAATAGATGCCTGTATTACAAGATTAAGAATAACAGTAAAAGATGAAACAAGAGTTGTTAATGACAATACTTGGAAAAGCTTAAAATCCCAAGGAGTAATAAGATCAGGAAAAGGAATTCAAATAATATATGGAACTCAGGCAGAAATTTATAAGAATAAAATAATAAAAAAATATAAATTATAATAAAAAGGGCACTTTGCATAAAGTGTCCTTTTTATTTATTCATAAAGTTAAAATACAGTAGTCATTCCTAAAGTGACTGTAGGTTGCCATCTCCAATGACTTGCTGATTTTTCAGACTCTATTTCCCAGTTTCTGTACTCTGCTCCAGCTATAGCATATATACTGAAATCAGGAGTGACTTGGTATGTACCTTGAATTCCAGGATAAGCATATAAAGAATAAGAAGCTTTCTGACTGTCTTCATTTTCATGTCCGTAGAGCTTATACTGGCTCCAATTATATTGATCATATCCACCTTCAAAGACAAAATCCAACATAAATTTTTCATTACTGTTAGTATAAAGATTTGTAACATTGTATAAATATGCTTCTACATCAATAGTGAAATCTTTATCTTTATCTTTTTTTCCACTATCAAAGCCATATTTTTTTCCTAAAAAATTTTGCTGGGCAAAAATATTTAATTCAAAAGCAAAGTTTAGAGGTAATTCAGTCATTGATTCTAGATTTATCCCAACTTTATTAGCATAATAGCCATCATTTGAATCTGCCCATTCATATTCATATTTTGGCCCAATAGTAAAATTAGTAGTTTTTATATAATTGTTATTAAGCATATATTCAGCCAAATTAAATCCAGCCCAGTATTCTATTCTTTGAGTTTCATCAGCACTTACGTTTTCATATTCTATTCTAGATATGAATTCTGCTTTAGAATTTCCAATAGTTCCATGATTATAGAAATAATCTAATTTTATTTCATCTCCATCCTCACCTTTTTGCTTTGGATTATCTGAACCATGATTCCAATCAGAAAAAGATTTAACTTCAAATGCAAAAGATTGATTTTCAGTCATTTGAATATCTCCTGAAAGATTAAGTTCAGTATAATTGTTAGCAACTTCATTATTTCTGTAATTTAACTCTTCTGCCTTTCCATAAAATCTAGTTTCTAAATTTAATACTCCATTAGGTCTGAATTTTTCTTCTCTATCCCTGTATACAATAACCTCTTTTTCAATTATTTGTATGGGAGCTTCCTCAACTATAACTGGTGTTGGGACAACTTCTTTTGCAGATAGGGATGCAGCTGCAAGTAAAGAGCCTAGAAAAAGTGCTGATTTTCTCATTTATATTTCTCCTTTCAAAATATTTGATTTCAATAATGAAAATATTATCATTTTTTTAGTTTAAAGTAAAATTCAATAAAAAACTAATAACTATTCAAAAAATTTATAATACAAATAATTTGATAGACTAAATTAAAAAATGACTCATATTTTGAGTCATTTTTTAATAATATCTAGTTGCTATATAGATAATAACTCTTATTATTATAGATAAGTTTAAAATTTTTATTTTCATCAATTTCATCTTTATATTTTTCTCTACTTACTAAAAATACTTTTTGATTTTTAACATTAGAGAGATTTTCTTTATTTTCTATTTCTTTGATATCTTTATTTATTTCATAGGAAAGATTTAAAAGATCAGGAAATCTATAGGCAATTATATCATTATTACTTTTTTTTAGAATAGAGGCTATAGATTTCAAACTAAACTCTTCATTATATTTCATAAGTAAAAATGGAAAAATTAGATATAAAATAATAGTACTGCTAAAAATAAATTTTATACTTTTATCTTTATTTTTTTCTTTATTGAAAAAAATATCAATAAGTAAAGGAACTATTAAAAGTCCTTCTGTGATTTTTATAAAAATATTTCCAGAATTTTTAAATTTTATTCTTTCAATAAAAGTTAAACTTAAAATAATAAAACCTGTATATATTGGAAGGAGATATATTTCTAATTTACCACTGATAAAAGAAAAGAATATCAATGGTACTATACTCCATGAAAATCCTATTTTTTCTAATAATGTCCAAGAAAAATATTTTCTTATATTTTTTATGTAATATACTATGGCTCCTAAATAGATAATTCCATATGGATAAAGTATAAGTGGCAGCCTTGTAAGATAAAAGTAAAATGGTCTTGAATGTGTTTTGGCTTTTATTATTCTTCCAAATGTTTCTTGTCCTAAAAGAAGAGAAATATATTCATTACCTTGTGGCTGAAGATATATTCCATAGAGCCATATTCCAATTATTATTATAATCAGTAATAGTCCTTGGAAAAAATATATTTTTTTAAGAAAAGATAAATTTCTTTCAAGAATAAGGAATGTTAATATTATTAGAACAGGAACAGCAAATCCTGCTCCTCCTTTTATAAGAACTGCGATACTGATGCTTAAATAAAGAAATATAAGTTTTGTAATGGTTATCTCATTTTTTTTCTGGTACATTGTAAAAAATAGATACATAGACAACAGTATAAAAAAACTCATAAGTATATCCATTCTTAAAAATAGAGATACTCCTAAAAAATATGGAATGGATATTAATATCATAGCAATAAAAAATCCTGTTTTTTCATCTTTTAGTTTTGTAAAAAGTTTAAAAGATAAAATTGATATACCAAAAGATGGAAGTAAACTTCCAAATAAAAGAGATAAAGGAAAAAATAAAGTCTTAAAATGTGTCTTAAAAAATATTAATATAAAAAAATATAATGGTGGTTTATCAGGATAAAGCTCTGAAAAATATTTTAAAATAAGATAATTTTTTGCATTTATCATATCATTAGTTATTATAAAATATTTTAGCTCATTTCTGGCATCTGGATATCTAAAAAATACTAAAGGAGTAAAAATGATAAGATAAATAAAAATAATGAGTATGTATTGTTTCTTATAAGACTGCTTTTTCATACTTCCTCCTAAATGAAAATATTTATATGGAGAAGTATCTCATAATAAAGTTAAATTTTAGTAAAAATAAATTTATTTATAAGCTCAGCCATACCACCTTTATCATTAGATGAAACAATATAATCTGCAATTTCTTTTATTTCAGGTTGAGCATTTGCTACAGCAACAGATGTTCCAGCAGTTTTTAACATAGATATATCATTGAAAGAATCTCCAGCTACAATTATTTCTTCTGTTTTTATATTTAATAAATCAGCTAATTTTTTTATACCAGTTCCTTTGTCTATACCTAGTTTTGTTACTTCAAGAAAAAAAGGTTTTGATATTGCTATACTATATTTATCTCCATATTCTTTTTTTAGTTCTATCTCAACTTTTTTAAGATATGAAGGTTCTTCTAAAAGCATACATTTAACTGCATCCTTATTTACAGCTTCCTTAAAATTTTTTACTTTTCTATGGTTCATCTTGGTAAGATCTATTTCTACATCTATATACTCACTGTCAGTTTCAGAAATTATTTCATCATCTATGTATGTAAGGATATGAGTTTTATATTTTTGACTAAAATCATACATTAAATAAATATCATTTTTAGTTAGTGACTCCTCTAATATATTTTTTCCTGTGCTACAGTCTGTAATAACAGAACCATTAAAAGATAATATATAACTTCCATAATCAGCAAGTTTTAGTTCTTCAGCAAGTTCTTTCATAGCAAAAGTAGGCCTTCCAGAGGCAAGAACAAATTTTATACCAGCTTTTTGAGCTTTCATTATAGCTTCTTTATCAATAGGAGATATTTTTTTCTCAGAATTCAGAAGTGTATCATCCAAGTCTGTAACTATCATTTTATAATTCACAATAATCCTCCATAAAAAGTTTTCTTATAATTATAGCAATATAGAGATTATTTTACAATAGATTTTCTAGCCATGAAAACCAACGGGATAAGAAAAAGTATCATTAAACCGCTTCCTATAATTATATCATTTACTCCCATGAGAGCAGATTGCTCTGTTATCATTTGATTGATAAGGGCAAGCTTCATCTTTATAGGTCCTTCTGTTTGATGAATGTAGTTTAAAAAATTTGGATTTCCATTATTGATTACAGAAACTAAATTTTGATGATGCATTGAAATTCTATGATCCCAGAAATTTATAGCAAGGGAAGTTCCAAAACTATTTCCAATATTTCTAGTAAAATTATATAATCCTGAAGCTCCAGCCATTTCTTCAGGCTGAATATTGGATAAAGTAATAGTATTTAAAGGAATAAAAAACAGTCCAAGGCCAATACCAGTTAAAAATCTGGAAATTGAAATATAAGTTGAGGTTACATCTGGAGTATAATTTCCTGTGAGCACAGCTGTTATTGAAAAAAGAATAAATCCAGCAGCCACAACTTTTCTTGCATCAAGTTTATTTAATACGCTTCCTAATATTGGTGCAATAAATAATATGGAGAGCCCAAGAGTAGATGTGGTCATACCACTTTGGAGAGCAGTATATCCCATATAATTTTGGAGCCACAGAGGAATTACTACTACAGAAGAGAAAAATGCAACTGATGAAATTGTAAGACTTATAGATCCTATAGCAAAATTTCTGTTAAGAAATAATCTTACATTGACTACAGGATTCTCTTGATGCCATTCCCAAATGATAAGCATAGTAAGAAAAATAAATGCTAGAAGAGCAAGAAATATTATAAAAGGACTTGAAAACCAGTCTAAATCATTTCCTTTATCCAACATTATTTGTAGAGAAGATATTCCTAATGCAAGAAAAATGAGTCCCCATTTATCCACAGGAACTTTTTCTGTTTTATCCTTATAACCTTTCTTTTTAAAGATAGAATGAACTATAAGTGTAGATATTATACCAAAAGGAAGATTTATATAAAAACACCATCTCCAAGAGAATGAATCAGTTATCCAACCACCAATTACTGGCCCTAATACTGGAGCAAGGACAACAGTCATAGACCATATTCCTAAAGCCATAGCTTTCTTTTCTTTTGGATAAAAGCTTAACATCAAAGTTTGAGAAAGAGGTATCATGCTAGCTCCTACTATTCCCTGAAGAACTCTTGCAAATAATAAAAAACCAAATGAAAAGCTTATACCACAAAGCATACTTGCAGCTGTAAATAAAAGAGTAGCAACTGTATATTGTCTGACAATTCCAAATCTTTTAGTCAACCATCCTATCAATGGAAGAAAAATTGCTTCTGAAACAGCATAAGATGTGATTATCCATGTTCCCTGAGTTGGAGCTACAGCAAAATCACCTGCTATATGTGTAAGAGATACATTTACAATTGTACTATCCAATACATTCATAAATGAACCTATTGCCAAGGCTAAGGTGGCTAATATAAGTTCAAATGATATTCCCATAATATGCCTCCCTAATTTTTACCTAAATTTATTTTTATTATTTGTTCAATTTCTTTATTCATCACATCTTCATCTATTGAATAAAGAGTAGATGATTTTTTTGTATAAGGAAGTATATTTTTAGTTTCTTTTTTTATATTTACAATGGCCTTCATTGAACTTCCAATAGGAATCATTCCATTTTTTTGAAGACTATCCTTATCAATAATTATACGAACTGGAATTCTTTGTACAATTTTTATCCAGTTACCAGTTGCATTTTGTGCTGGAAGGAGAGAAAGTGAACTTCCCGTACCTGCTGATAAGCCTTGTACATAACCAATATATTTTTTACCATTAATATCACTTATAAGTTGAACTTCGTCACCTGGTTTGACATCTTTCATTTGTGTTTCTTTTAAGTTGGCATCTACCCAAACATTATCCAAATCAATAATAGTCATAAGTTCTTGAGAAGCAGATATTTTTTGTCCTAGAAAAACAGCTTTTTTGGCTATGTTTCCAGATTCAGGAGCAAAGATTTTTGTTCTCATAAGGTTAACATAAGCATTTTTATATGCAGTTATTGCCTGTTGTATATCTGGATGATTGTGGATAGAACTGCTTTCTGCTTGTATCCTTGCATTTTCTAAGGCTTTTTTACTTTGGTTCAAGGAAGAAATAGCAATGTTTAAATTGTTCTTACTTGTTTCATATTGATGTTTGCTTATTAATCCAGCATTATACGAAGCTCTATCCATGGCAAAGTCAGTTTCAGCTTTTTTTAATTGACTTTCTCTGACTTTCACATTATCTTCTGATTGCTCAACATCTGATGAAAGATTTGAATAAGTACGTACAGACTTTCCAAGACTGGCAGCAGCATTTTCTAAAGCTATTTTATAGTCAATATTATCTAGGACTGCAAGAAGCTGGCCTTTTTCAACAAATTGAGTATCTTCGATATATATTTCTGTGATAGTTCCTCCCACTTGAGAAGTTATTATATTTTGATTTCCATTTACATAAGCATCATCAGTTTCAACAAAATTTCTTCCATATAAAATCCAGTAAATTCCATAAATTATTCCTATTATTAAAAGTACAATAAGGAATATAAAAATTTTTTTCTTTGCTTTTTCTTTTTTTATGTTTTGATCATTAAGATTATTTTCTGTAACTTTGGAAGAGTTATCATTTTTATTTTTTTCTGTTTCTTCAATATTTTCTTTAGTTAATGTTTTATTTTCCATATTGTCCTCCATATTATTTATCAATCTTATACACTCCACCAAGAGAGTTTATAAGTTGTAATTGTTGAGTATATAAATTGAAATGATGCTGTTCATTATCTAATTTACTATTATACCAATTATATTTTTTAGAAAGATAATCATATTTTGAGATAGTTCCTATCTGTAATCTTTTTTTATCTCTAGAAAGTAAATCTGTTTCTACTTTAAAATTTTCTTCAGAACTATTTAAAGTACTCCATAGAGTTTTGGTTTTATAAAGTTCACTATCTATATCATTATACGCATTAATAACAGCCTTGTTATATTCTTCTATAAATATATTCATATCAGTACCAGCTATTTTATATGTACTTTTAATAGCTCCAGAATGAAATATGGGAAGATAAATACTTGGACCTATAAAACCTAAGAGAGAATCCCTTCTCAATATTTTATTGAAATTGATACCTTCAAATCCATATTGACCTGTAATAGAAAATTGTGGATAAAAATCTGCTTTAGCAGCATTCAGATGTTTTTCCTGCCCTTTTATTAACATAAGATAATACTCTACATCAGGTCTGTTTACAATTATATCAGAAGATACAGATGGAGGAATATTAACTTTTTCTTTAAATGAGCTTTTTAAGTCTTTGAAATTTTTCTCTAAGAGAGAGGATATTTCATTGCTGTATTTATTACCAGCGAGAATATTTAAGTTATTTATTGTAAGCTGTTTATTTAATTCATTTTCTTTAAGGAGTATATTAATTACTCTAATTTCTTTTTGAACTGTCCATACTTCATCTTCTATACCATTTCCTATTTTTAAATTTTGAGTTTGCAATTTTTCTATTTCAGTAAGAATATTTTTTTGATCAGCTAGGATAGTATTTTCTTGATATAAATATTTCCAGTAAATATAAAGCTTAGCTACTCTATTAGAAATATCAAGTTCTATCCATTTTGAATTTAATTTTATTGCTTCAGATTTATATTTTTGCTCTGCTGTTAATGAATTGATTTTATTGAACAAGTCAATATTATAATCAGCTTGAAGGCCAATGCTTCCAATATTAATTATTTTTCCTCCAAATGGTGGGGGAGTAGTTCCATTTTTTCCAAGTTTTTCTCTTTTTAAATCTCCTGTTAAATTTATTGTAATTCCTGACTCAGATTTTGCAAGGTTTATTGCTTCATCAGCTTTTTTGATATTAAGTTTAGCTATTTTTAAATCACTGTTTTCTTTTAAAGCAAAATTGATTAATTGGCTAAGAACAGGATCATTATATATTTTCCACCAATTTACGCTTGAAAAGATAAGCTTTTCATTTTCAATAAAATCAGTAGAGATACTATTAGGGATAATAATTTCATTTTTAGTAATTTTAGGTATTGGTGAACAACCTAAAAAGGTTGATACTACAAATATCAAAATAATTTTTTTATTCATCTCTCCTCCTTTTTAAATAAAGACTAAGATAAATATACTCTTCTAAATTAATTCAAAAATCCTTTTCAACTTTATAATTTTATATTTAACAGTATATATTGAATAAAAAGAATGTATTTTAAAAGCATTTTAAAATATAGAATAAGAAAATAAAATAAAACTAATGAAATTAAGAAATTAATGAGATAATTAGTTGTTATAAATTTCATAAAAAATATATGCTTAAATATTTGATTTTAAGAAGTAATAAAGTTAGAAAAAAGAATTTTATGTTTTTTAAAAATAAAAATATGATATAATATAATTAAAATGAAACTTTTGATAAAAAAAATAGAACACTTATTCATTGGAAAATAACGAAATATTACTGAATTATAGAAAATAATAAGAAATATAATTTGGATAAACAAAAAAGATTTTATTAATCAAAAGTTTGATAAGTTTTACTAAAAAACATAAGGGGGAAAAATGAAAAAAACACTATTAGGATGTTTTCTGTTTGTAGCATCAATAACAACATTTGCTGAGTCTAATGTTTTATCTACATTAGAGCAGCTGGAACTTAATTTTCAACAGCTTGAAGCTGAAGAAAAAGCTATGTATGAGCAAAGAAAATCAGAAGCTGAGGAAGCTCAAAGAACTCTTATTCAGCAGAGAGAGATGTATCAACAAATAGTTACACAGGAAAAGCGTATAGCTGATGTGAAAGGAAATAGATATTATAAGGATCAATATAGTCAGCTTGCTAAAAAATATTCTGATGCTAAGAAAGTACTAGAAGAAGAGATGAAGAAACAGGAAGAAATAATTAATTTATTTGAAATGATTAAATAGGGGAGAGGGGAAAGATTTATGAGGGAAGAAAAAGAAAAAGCTAAACCAACAAGAGGGAGACCACTAGGAAGTGGTGTAAAAAAATATAGAATTTTAGGCTGCAGATTTACTAGAGAAGAGTATACATTTATAAATAAGAGTTTGAATAAGTTAAGAAGGAAATATCAAACAAACAGTAAAATTTTAATGGAATTATTTAAAGTCTATAGCCAAGAAATGAATTAAATAACAAGATAAAAAAGACTCTAGATAAATTCAATTATCTATAACCTAAGACTACTAGAAATAGTAGTCTTCTTTTTATCTCTCATTTTCTAATTCTTTATTCTTATTTTTAATTTCTTTTGCATATTTTATATACAATATTAATTTAAGTTTTATACGAAATTAATTATGCTTAATATAGAAGAACAAATATAAAATACTTACCAAAATAAAGATAAGAACAGTATATTTTATGCGGGAAAATGTGGAAAGAGCCAGATTATAATTCATTTCAATTTTTAGGAGAAAGTTACACTAAAAAAAGCAATTAAATTTAAATCAGGAAAAGCTTTGGCAGAAAAATGGAATTTTAAAAAAATTATTATAAATGAATATTAGAGTACTGTAAAAATAAATTATAAAGGCAATAGCTTTTTCAACAGAAAATAATAAAATTTTATTTAGACTTTTTGAGGTCTATTTTTTTCAATACTTTTCTAATTTTTTGTTCTCTCTACAATTCAATATATTTATCTATATTTTCAATAATCAAGCATCTAAAAAAATTATGTTAATAAGAAGATTCTAGAAGAACCTTATCTTTTCCAAGCATTTTGTTAAGAAATAAAGTAATTTTTACTTTAGAATTACTATTTAAAGCATCTCTAACATCTTTTGCTATATCTTCAGCAAATTTTTTATAAACATCCTTATCAAATTCCTCCCAATGTTTATCAGTAAAAATACTTTCTGTTTCTAGTAAAACAGAAGGGTTATTATCTATAACTTGAATATTAATCTTTTCAATTTTTAATTTATGTGTTCCATCAGAAATATAAGCATGTTTTAAATGAATTTTTTCTTCAATTATTTTAAAATCATCTCTTGTCATTTATATCCCTCCTCTATAATATTAATTAAAAAATACCTCTCATTAACTTTAAAGAAAAATTTTAGATGCTTTCACAATATTATACTTTGAATAAATACTTTTCCTTTTTTATATTATTATTAACCATAATTAGGAACTCAATATAAAAGAAATAGAAATTATTGATGATGAGGACTAGAAATAGTTCTCTTTATTAATTTAAGGAAAAATTTATATAAATTTGTAAAATTGATTTTAAAGCGTTTTTATTTTTCATTAATAAAATTCTCGAACTAAATAATTTTTTTAGTATGTTATAAAATAAAAAACACTGGTTTATTTTGCCAGTATTTTATCTTTGTATATTTATTTAAAGAATTTATCTGCTAAATAATCAAATAAGAAATGTTTTCTATTTTTGTAATCCAACCAATCATAATCATAGTTTTCGTTCATATCAATACTAATATATAAGTCCTACAAAAGTAATAATTTTAATTATAAATGTAATGACATCAAAAAGTGCATCCATATCCATATTTTTACTCCTTTATTTATATCTCAAATTGAGGACAAATTTTAGTAATATTTTCTTCTTCAATATCAATATACTTTAAAGTACCTTTATATACATAATATCCCCATGTTTTTCTAAGAGAATGTGACTCAATAAAATATTCAATACTAAGCATATCACGCAACTTATGAAATTCTTGACTTACTCTATTAACACTAACAGGTCTATCAATCTTGTGTTTGATATTATAATGTGAAAGGTTCTTAAATATATAACCTTCTTTTATAGGGAAACCTATAGACTCATAATAATAGCATCAGATTTTGAATATAGAAGTAAGATATATAAATAAAAAAATAAAAGAAAAAAGTTAAAGCAGCTACCAAACTGCCTTTTTTATTTTTTCAATCTCTATCTAATTAAGATTTCCTAAACTTATATCAAAGGAATGTCAATAAAGATCAAAGTACTGGGGAAAAATCGTATTTTATTGTGGAGATATCACTCAATGTATAGTATAATATCTATAATGTCATACAAAAGTATTATAAAGAATTTTTTTTAAAAATTGTGCTGACAGTCTTTTTCATATGGTTACTCTTTGTTATATTTTAAGGAGTAATTTGTGTGCAGTATGGGTATAAATAACATTAGAACAATAACAGGCATAAACCATTTAGTTTTAAAACTGTTAGAAGAACAGCTGTTGAAACAGTATTATACAGAGTATTTATATTAGTGGAGGCATTGTATGGAATTTAGAAGAGCAACTTTAGAAGACATTGAACTTTTGATTGACCTAAGAAAAAAGCAACTTATAGATGAAGGAATTCGAATTACTCAAAACATTGATTATGAATTGGATGGATTCTTTAGAAACTTTTTGGGTAATAACACAATGATAGAATGGCTTGTTGAGAGTAACAGTATTGTCATTGCTAGTGCTGCTGTTATATTTTACGATTTTCCACCCACATATACTAATATAAGTGGTAAAAAAGCATATATAACAAATATGTATACATCACCTGAATATCGTGGGAAAGGGATTGCTACATCTTTATTAAACAGACTGGTAAAAGATATACAACAAGCAGGAATTGAGAAAGTTTGGCTTGGTGCCTCAAAATTAGGAAGACCAGTTTATAAAAAGTTTGGTTTTAAAGAAACGGATGAATGGCTAGAAATCACTATTTAATGGAATTCTCTATTTTTTTAAATAAAAAAGAAAAATTAATATAAGAAATAGTTGACTATTTTAATATAAAGTAAGAAATAAAAATAACTGTAGAATAGGGAATTTCCCTATTCTTTTTTATTTTTTGAATCTCTATCTAAATTAAGACCTCATAAGAGTTACTAAAAATATAATAAACCATAGTAATATAAGTATTGCTATAAGGATAAAACATGCTTTAATATAATTTTTTAAGTTTAAATTTGTTTTTTCTGAAACTAGCCAAACAATCCACATTATTATATTTACAATAGGAATTATGGAAATTATAATTACTTTCAACTAAATCTTTTACACTTAAAACTTTTTCTTGCTTTCTTATTTTAATGGTAGTAGAGTTGAAATGTTCTTCATCAATCATTTATATTTTCCTTAATAGTAATTATTTGATTTTTTCTACAAGTCTTATTTTATACCATCAAAATATTCAGCAATTTTTATTCCTTCTTTTTCAGAAATATAAACAGTCTCCTGATCTTCTTTTTGAGCTTTATAAGTGTAATGAAATATATAATATATTCTAGGAATATACATATATCGAATAGAAAATAATCTTACTCTTTGGAATTTTACATTATTTTCAACAATATTTATTTGTTTTTGTTTATTATTTACATAAGTAAACGTAATAGTGTTGTCTTCAATTTTAAAAGACTTTACTATTGTTCGTAAATAAAGGAAAAAAATTATTATAGCAATAATAGTTTCAGCAATACCTAATTTTATCAATTTCTGATTTAATATTTTTTTTCTTTCTGCTTGTAATACCTCTAACTTTTTATTTTTTTCTATTTTATATTTTTTAGAATATTCTTCCTTTGCTTGAATAAGTTTCTCTCCACCACCAAAATCAGCTAATGTTGGTTCTTCTCCAACTATAGAAATTATTTCTTCATGTGGTATATGGATATTTCCCATTTTACTTGTTATGATAGCAAAACTTACAAAAGTAATAAAAATTATAAGTCCTAAAGTTACTTCAAATGCGGCTAGTATTCTTTTTGTTCTTTTAGTGATAAATTCCATTTGTTCTCCTTTTATATATAACAACTTACATTTTAAAATATTTATTTAATTTTTTCTAAAAGAGTTTTCTGATTTATTATATCTATTTAGGTATAAATTCAATAACAATTGAGTTAATATCTTTATATAAATATATTGTTGAATCGCCAACCTCTCCTTTTTGATTACTTTTTATTTCTTTTTTTATTGTATTTTTTAGAAACTTTGTCATTTCTTTTTGAGAATTACTTGAATTTAAAATATTATTTACAATTAAGACTTTAGATTTAAAATTATTGATTGTTCCTTTATCAAATTCAACAGTTGTATTAAACTCTGAAGTATTTTTACCTGCTTTACTTATTCCAAATTTAGAATATACTGCAACAGCAGTTAAGTGTTCTTTTTCTTCATTAAAATAACCTCTTATTTCATGAGAAGAAAATATTACACTTTTATAGTGATCTCTTATGTCACCATTTTGTTCAGTAAATTTTTTTACTCTATTATCAACTTTGATACTTGCTGTAGGATCAATTTCTTTAAGTAACTCCACTAATTCATCAAATGTTATTTTATATGTTCCTGAAACATCTACCCTAGAAATATCATTTTTTAATCTTGGGGTTTTAATTCCATCAAAATTTTTATTTGCTAAAAATATTATTGGGATTATAAAAATTAGTAGTATTAGTACAAATAATAATTTTTTCATTCATTCTTATATGATAAACCGTAGAATAAGCCAGTTATCATATTACCTCCTTATTTTATTAAATATTTATTTAATTTTTTCTGAAAGAGTTTTACTGGCTTTAAATTTAACAGCTTTTTTAGCTTCTACTTTCATTTCTTTTCCAGTTTGTGGATTTCTACAAGTTCTAGCTGCTCTATCCACTACTTCAAATTTTCCAAATCCAAGAAAAGTAACATCTTCTCCTTTTAGTAATCTTTCTTCAATAACTGTTAAGAAAGCTGCAGCCTTTCTTTCAGCATCTGCTTTAGTTTCAAATTCTCCTTTTGAAAAATATAAATCAATAAATTCTTTTTTAGTCACAATGACCTCCTGTTGTTATGTAGTTAAAATTTAATTACATAAGAATTATAAGGGAAAAACAAGAAGAAAGTCAAATAAAAAAGAAGTTGTTGTACTTATTTGAACTATTAATAATTCTTTTGTTTTTTGAATTAAATTATGATGATTACAATTATTAAACACACACAATATATTGCTATAACTCAGAAAAAATTTATTTAGAAAAAGAGAAATATGAAGCTTTAATGAAATATGTAAAAATAAATTTAAGCAAAGAGGATAAATTTTAATATAGTTTTAGATTTTGAGTATGGAGGGAAAGTATATAAATAGAAAATTCAGAAAGGTTTTATTGTTGGATTTTTTCTATTTAAGAATGAATTTGTCTTTAAGTTCTGAAAGTGTGATAATTCTTATTAAAATTTTTTTCTTAAGTTCTTCAAAAGTTAGGTATATTCTAAAATAATTAAGAAATGAAACCCACTACCACAAATATTTTTAGATGCAAAAATAAAGTTTGATAAAATATCAAAATAAGAAAAATTTACTGAATTTAAAATGGCTTTTAAACCAATCTTTGTACCATTTTTTTTGATTCTTGTATTCTTTTGAAAGAAAACCATTAGTTATTTTTATTTTTGGGTTATTTAAAGTTATTCTATCTAAAAAATTGAAAAATAGTTTAACTTTATGAGGTGCTAATGTAATTTTACTATTTTTTCCATTAGTTTTATAGAAATATATTATTAATGAATTTTTATTATATCTAGTATTTGCAATGTAAGTGTGTATCCATAATATTGAATTAGTGTTTATTCCTTCAAGAGAAAAACCTCTATTGATAGCAAGGATATTCTCATGAAGCAGTAAAGGGAAGAAAACCTTTTTTTCTTCTTCTGTTAGAAAAGAGTAGTAAGTATCTTGATTTTTACATTTAATTTTCCATATAAAAAACCAAACAAGGCAAATAGCTAAAATAATCAGTGAAATAGAAAGAATACCATAAAAAACATTTTGCTTTTCTTCTACTCCAACAATTTCTATAGGAGACATAATTATTTCTAAATAAAAAGTAATTATGAAAATTATTTCCAGACTTATAAAAATTCCCCAAACAATAAATAAATATAAATATTTTTTTTTAGATTTCATGGAAATTCTCCTTTTTTGACTTTATTAATATTTTTAATTCTTTATATTACAAATTTTGGGGATATATCAAAAATATTTTCTTTTTCAATACCAATATATTTTAAAGTTTGTTCAACTACTGAATGATTAAAGGCTTTCATCAGGAGAGCAATATTTAAAGTTCCTTTGTGAAGTGTTCTTTGAGAAAATTATACCATAGAAAGGATTGGATTAATAGCTACACATAGCATAAGAGAAATAGGTAAAATATTTCTATTCAGTTACTACATATAAAAATGAATTATGAATAAAGTATCTTGCAAAAATGTCTAAAAAGGGTATTCTATAAAGTGAATATTTGAAAACACTAAGTTAAGTGGTCGATATTCCATATTTATGGATTCCTAGATTTTATTTTTAATATTTAAAAAATTTAAAATCATTTTTTATAGTCTTTTCTAAAAGATATATTTCATTAGTTTTTACATTTTAAACTAGAAATATAACCTATTTAAGCATTTTATATTAAATAATATTGACTTTTTGTTTACAATGTAATACGGTATATAAAAGTAGCTTTACCAAAGGAGTTGAAAAAATGGCTGTTATATTAATAAGATTTAATGAAGAAGAAGAAGAGATTATAAGAAAGTATATAAATAAAAAAGTCAGGAATAAAAACTTTCTTGATTTTTTTATTTAAGAAAAAATTATCTTTAAGTTTTGAAATTATATTAATTCTTATTAGAAATCTTTTTTGAAGTTTGAGACAATTTTATTATTAAGTGATAGTTTATAACGTTTGAGTTACTGAAATTAAAAAGAAAAGAGAAGAAAATATCTGTTTCTAAATTAATAAAAGAAACAAGAATTAATAAAAATAAATATCAGGATATTTTTTATAAGCTCTTTTTTATTTCATCATTTATATATAAGCCTGTAAAAACTCCATTTGTTTCTTTAAAATTAAGTTCAAAATTAATTCTTTTATAACCATTTAAAAAATCTTTAGAAATTTTTCCTAATTCATTACTTATTAACATTATTTTTCATCCTTCATATTTTTCCTTCAATAATTTATTTTGTGAGAGTAATATTATAAAATATTACTCTCTTATTTTTTCTTGAAATAATCTATAACTATAAGATCTTGTTCTGTACAAACAGACAGGTTAAAAGCTTCTTGATATAATTACTGAATATATTAACTCCAATTTACTGTAGTTATCAGCAACATAAAATATTAAGTTAATACTTGTCTTATTTTTTAGTTTATAAAGGTTATCAACTAATTCTATAATTTTTCCATCATATTCAATTTTATTTTTGGTTTTGATTCTTGGATATGTTTCATTTAAAAATCTCCTGTAAGGGTAATATATGAAGTACTATCCATTTGTTTTTTATTTATATAAAATCTCTTGTAATCAATCAAAATAGATATCATTATGCTCTTTTAATAATTTTCTATCTTCAAAATATTTAATATCATATAAATCTGAAAAATTTAATGTGATACTAATATTTTTATTATTTTTTTAAACTATATGTTTCTTGAGCCTGAAAAAGATCTTTTATCTTTTAATTTTTTCAATGCTACATAAATTTTAAATAGAAAAGTTTTATTTTTTGCTTGATTTTTACTTTATTACAAATTTGCTAAATACTGTTATTTCTGTTGCTAAAAAATTAATAATTTTGTATCTAAGTATAATTATTTTCTTTCATAAAGAAAGCAATAGTCTCATGCAATAGAGAATTTTTTATATATTTTATCCCATTTCATTTTACTATTTGTTAAAGAGGAACAGCAAATATTTATTCATAGTTTAAGGTATATAATATAGTTAAATACATCTTTAAATTAAAGGATTTTTCATATCTAAAATGAAGGTTATTTTAATAATATTCTTTTTCCTAATTGCTTCTATTTAAAGATACAAAAGTCTTAAGACACAAGACTTAAAAATCAAAAATAGAAATTCCAACAATATAAAAATTTTCTTTTTTTCTATTTTCTTTTAAATAAATTTGCAAGATGGTATTATTATCTACACGCAAAATAGTAATATTTATAAGATTTTCATCTTTTTTTAATAAATCATCAGCTATTAATTCAATATTGTTGGTAGTTATTTTTAAATAATCATTAAGAAATGATTTTGAAAAAAGAATAGATGTAAAGAAAAAATCATAAGCATATTCTTTGTTAGAAAAAAAGAAAATTTTACCATAATGAAGCTTGGAATCTTCATTTTTACTGGTAGGCGCAAAAGAGCTTTTTTTAATAGATGAAATTTCATATAAATTATTTAAAAAGAGAATATCTTTTTTATTAAAAGAACTTGTGAAAGATAAAGTTGATAACATTAAGAACATAATAGTAATTTTTTTCAATATAGTATCTCCTTTTAAACTTTAGATGTATTATAACAAAATCTTAAAAAATAAGGAAGTATTCTTAGTAAAATAGTGTGGTATAATCCAAAGTCTATTAAGATCAAACTCTTTTGATACAACTAATCAGACTTATCAACTAATTAATTAATCAAAGAAGTTTGTAATATATGATAAAATTAGGTTATTGGATATCAAATATTTTCTATATATTTCCTTATAATTTTTTCTTTAAATAAATGTTAGAATTTGTAATTAAATCTTGTCCCATTTCTTATTTTGGAAATAATTTTGAAAATTTATTTTCAAAACTAAATGTAGAAAATTAAAATAAAAAAGGAGTTCTTGGAGGTGAACTCACTCTTTTGGACATATTAAACATATTGTAGGAGAGAAAAAAATATGTTATATTGAAATATTCTAATTAAATTGAGAATTCCTTTTTTAAATAATAAAAAAAGAACCTATGGACAAAGAGGTTCTTCTTACTAAATAGAAATTTTTTAGGAAAAAACCTATATTGTAATTTGTTAATATTATTCTAATTAAATATTAATAAGCAGACCTTGTTTTTTCAACATAAGTATTTCTTATCAATTCTTATTTTAAAATTTAATTGTCTACAGCCTAAGCTACCTTAGTGAGTAATCGTTTATGTTTTCCAAAGTTATCATATTCATAAAATATATTATTAGCTATTTTTTCTAAAAATTATAGGAATTCCTCTATCACTATATGCATATATTGCATTTTTTATAGTTCCATCAAAATTATATTCTATTTGAAATTCAATTTCTGAAGTATGTATTTTTCCTTCATAAATCCGAACATTTGGAAATAAAGAATAAGTTATTATAAAATATAATAGTATTTTTATCATTTTAATCCTTTCTTGATCTTCTGTTTTTCCTCAAATATTTTATTATTTTTTAATTATTCAAATTATTTTATACTAATTTATTTTTTTGTTCAGTTTAGTTTCAATCTATCTAATTTAAAAATACTTGTCATAAATACGAAGTGACAAGTATTTAAAAGATAGGCTAATTTTTTCTATTGAAATTTATAATGATATCACTAAAAAACTTACTATACTCTAGTAGATGCCTCTAAGCTCGATACTTCTTTTAAATTTTTTAATAAATATATATTTTTGTAATAAATAAAAATATATATTAAAGCCAAAGTTAGTTGAAAATATCCAACTATAAGAATTAATTCTTTTAAATTTTGTGGTTTAAATAAAAATATTGTTATCAATATAAGAGTTTTTTGAATAAATAAATTTTTTATAACAAATTTTTCTTTAATTTAATCCACTTAAAACATATTTGCATATTTCTAAAAATATATTTGGCAATAAAAAAATGATATTTATAAGAAAGACTGGTAAAATACTTTTTATAATCCAAGTTGGAACTGTATAAAGATTAGATATATAATCTTTAGAGATGAAAAATAAAAATGAGAAAATAAGAGAAATAATCACCAGAAATTACTTAAAAATATTTTTAAAAATAAAAACGACTGAATAAACAAATAAGCTTATTCAGTCATTAGTCTGCAGATTGAAAGTAGTAAAAAACTATTTTTCTATATTGAATTATCTGCTTTTCAGCATAGTATTTTTTTTCCAACTTCCATATTTCATATAAATTATACACATTATTAAAGATATAAATGTAGCTAAAGGAGCTCCAAAACCTATTTCATAAAGAGTTATTCCTTCTATTCTGCTTAGAACAAAAGAAACAGGAATTCTTATTAAAAATGTAGCTATAAGGCTATGTATCATTGGAAATATAGGATGCCCACACCCACTAAAAAAGGAATTCATACAAAATATAAAGCAAACAAGTATACAATCTATACTATATGATCTTAAATACATTGCAGCTGTATATATAACTTCTTTATCATTAGAGAAAAGAGATGTAATTTTTTCAGGAAAAATTTGTGAATATATATAAAAAGCAATACCTAAAATTAAAGAGCATCCTATTCCAGAATAAAGAGATTTCTGAGCTCTGTCCATTTTTCCAGCTCCCATATTTTGTGCAGTCATTACAGCTATGGCAGAAGCAAAAGCTGTTGGTGGAAGCATAGCAAATACAATAACTTTTTCAACCACTCCTACAGCAGCTGAAGCAGTAAGACCCATAGTATTTATGATAGTTGTAATAAGCAAAAAAGATATATTTATAAGTCCATCCTGTAATGCAATTGGAAGTCCAAGATGAAATATAATTTTAGCTTTTTTAGGAAATAACCAGATATATTTTTTACCAAATTCAAAAGAGAATCCTTTTTTCCATAAAAATAAGACAGCAAGTAAAAAGCTGACCCCTTGTGCACCTATAGTGGCAATAGCAGCACCAGTAGCTCCCATTTTGAAAAAATCAACCAGTATAATATCAGCAGTTATATTTATAAAACAAGCAATAGTTATGAAATATAAAGGAGTTTTTGAATCACCCATTCCTCTCAGAATACCACTTACAGCATTATAACCTATAATAAATGGAATACCACATGAACATATAAGGATATACTGCTGAGTATATATTATTGCTTCAGTAGGAGTATGCATTATCTTGGTAATATAATTAGTAGATAATATCATCAAAATAGTAAGAACTATAGAAATAATTTCAAAAATACATATAATAGTTCCAATAGTTTTTGCCATATCTTTTTCTCTTTTTGCTCCAAGATACTGTCCAATAAGGATAGTTCCTCCAGTTGTTATTCCTAAAATAACACCAGTGATTGTCTGCATTACTTGGCTTCCAATAGCCACAGCAGATACAGCAGCAGAATTTGCATATTGTCCAACTACAAAAAGATCAGCAGCTCCATAAAATGCTTGGAGAAGACTTGCCAGAAGAAAAGGAAATGAGAACTTCATCAATCCTTTAAAAACACTTCCTTCAATTAGTAAATTTTTTTGTTTCATAAATAAAAAATCCTCCTGTAAATTAAAAAATGCTGGATAAAACAGTTGGTTTCATCCAACCATCTTATCCAGCATATAAATTTTTTATATACCCTCCGATGAACAACTAAGTATACGATATTTTAAAAAAATTATCAAGAAAAATCTATATGTGTGTGGAGGAAAATAAAAATATATTGTATCATTTTCAATAGTTAGACCTGAGTGAAAAATCATGATATAATTACCTAGAAAAAAGAGTTTTAAAAAAGGTCAAAGAAGACAAATGATATAAAATATGCTATAATATAAAGTAAAATTTATTTAAGGGAAGGGATAATGGTTTTATTAGATATTTTAGAAAAAGGTCAAGAAAAAAGAGCATCAGACATTCATCTTGTAAATGGAGAAAAAGTAATCTATAGAATAAATGGAGAACTGATGAGAGATGAAAAAAATAAAGAAGTTTCAAAGAACTTTTTAATAGATTGTATAAAAGAGATATTAACAGAAAAACAAAAAGAAATATTTGAAAAAGTTAAGGAGATAGATATAGCTTTTGAAGACGTAAAAAAAAGAAGATATAGGATAAATTTATATAATGAAAAAGATTCACCAGCATTTTCCATAAGAGTTTTAACAAGAAAAGTACAGAGCTTTGAAAAGCTGAATCTTCCAGAAATATTGAAAAGTATGATAAAATATAAAAATGGACTGGTACTTGTGACAGGAGCTACAGGAAGTGGAAAGAGCACAACTTTGGCAGCTATGATAGAAGAAATAAACCAAAGAGAAGCTTTGAGTATAATAACTCTTGAAGATCCTATTGAATATATCTTTGAAAATAAAAAAAGTTTTATAAGACAAAGAGAAGTGGGAAGAGATACTTTATCTTTTGCAAATGCTTTAAAAAGTGTACTTAGGCAGGATCCAGATATAATAATGGTAGGAGAATTAAGAGATACAGAGAGTATAGAAGCAGCTCTTATATCAGCTGAAACAGGACATCTTGTATTTGGAACTCTTCATACTAATGGAGCAGCAGAAACAATTAATCGTCTCATAGATATTTTTTCAGAAGAAAAACAGGAACAGATAAAAATACAGCTTAGTTCAGTATTAAGGGGTATTGTGAGTCAGCAATTATTATTAGATAAAAAAGATGAAATTATTCCAGCTTTTGAAATACTTTTTGTGAATACTGCTGTATCTAACTATATAGCAACTGGAAAAATAAATCAGATATCTACTGCTATGGAAACAGGACAAAAGTATGGAATGATATCTATGAAGGAATATCTTTCTAATATGTATAAAAGTGGAGTTATAAATAAAGAAGAATATGACAGAAAAAGAGGTCAATAATGAATAAAGAAAAAGAAAGAATGCTGTTAGGAAAACTTTATCAAGGAAACACAGAAGAAATGATTGCTGAAAGAATAGAAGCAAAGAAAAAATGCTTTAAAATAAATTCTCTTTCTTTTGAAAAGTCTGATGAAATATTGAAAAACATAAAAGAACTTTTCAAAGAAGTAGGAGAGAATGCTGTTGTTATGAGTCCTATTATATGTGATTATGGATATAATATTTCAATTGGAGATAATACCTTTATAAACCATGACTGCATATTTCTTGATATTGGTAAAATAAAAATAGGAAATAATGTGTTAATAGGTCCTAGAGTATCTTTTTTAGCAGTAAATCATCCTCTGTTTTCAACTGAAAGAGAAACAGGATATGAGTATGGGACTCATATAACAATAGAAGATGGTGTATGGATAGGTGGAGCAGTTACAATAAATGATGGGGTAACTATTGGAAGAAATAGTGTAATTGGTTCAGGGAGTGTAGTTGTAAAAGACATTCCTGAAAATGTTATAGCAGCAGGAAATCCGTGCAGAGTATTAAGAGAGATTGAGGAAAAAGATAAGATGATGGAAAAATTCAATTTGGAGGAAAAGTGTTAATTAATTCAGATTTTGAAATAAATACCAGAAGTATAGAAGAATTTGCAAGAGTGATGGTACCAGAAGCACTTGATAAAACTATGAATCTTTCTATAAAAGAAACTTTTGATACTATAGAAATAAATATGAACATAGATGGAAAAAAAGGAAATTTTTCATATGCAAATCAAGAAGATAAAATAGATGAGCAGAAACAGACTATGGTAAAAATCCTTCTATTAAAAGTATATAACAAGGGATATTCTTGGGGTGGACTCATGGGAGTAAGACCTACAAAAGTATTGAGAAGGCTGTTATCTTTAGGATATTCATATGAGGAAGCAGAAGAGATGTTAAGAAATTTTTATATTGTAAGTGATGAAAAAATAGAGCTTCTTATGGATACTGTAAAGAAAGAAATGGAATTTTTGAATAGAAAATATATAAATTTATATGTGGGAATACCTTTTTGCCCAACTAAATGTAAATATTGTTCATTTGCTTCTTATGAGATAAATGGAGGAGTAGGAAGATATTACAAAGAATTTGTTGAAACTTTATTAGAAGAGATAGAAATGGCTGGAAGATTTTTGAGAGATGAAGGATATAAGATAGAATCTATCTATATAGGTGGAGGAACTCCAAGTACACTTACAGAAAGTGATTTAGAAAAAGTTTTAAGGAAAATAAATGAAAATATAGATATGACTCATTTGAAAGAATTTACTTTTGAAGCTGGAAGGGAAGATTCCCTTACTGAAAAAAAATTAGAACTTGTAAAGAAATATGGTGTTGATAGAATAAGTTTGAATCCTCAAACGTTTAATGAAGAAACCTTAAAAAAAGTAAATAGAAGGTTTAATAGAGAAAATTTTGATAAATATTTTAAAATTGCTAAAAATATGGGTTTTATAATAAATATGGATTTGATAATAGGGCTTCCAGATGAAACAACAGAAGATGTAGTTTATACTTTAGGTGAAATAGAAAAATATGATATAGAAAATCTAACTATACATTCTCTGGCATTTAAAAGAGCATCTAAACTTTTTAAAGAGGATAAAAGTAGAAAAGAACTGAACAGAGATATAATAGAAAACAGAATAAAAGAGCTTACTAAGAAAAAACAGATGAAACCATATTACATGTATAGGCAGAAAAATATTATGGAATGGGGAGAAAATGTTGGTTATGCAAAAGAAGGAAAGGAATCTGTATTTAATATAGAGATGATAGAGGAAAATCAGTCAACTATGGGATTAGGAGGAGGAGCTATCACAAAAATAGTAATAGAAGAAACAGAGTTCAGAGATTATATTGAAAGAATAATTAATCCAAAAGATCCAGCATTATATATAAAAGAAATGAAAGAAAGAATGGAGAGTAAGTATAAATTATTTAAAAAAGGAGAAATATAGATGAAAATCTGTAAAGGATTACTTATTGCTGCTATAGTTATAATTATCAGCAATTTTAGTTTTGGAGAAGAGGAAAGTTCAAAACCATTTAAATTAATAATGAGTGAAAATATGCTTGAAAAAACAGATAACCTTATGGATGTAAACATTGTTTCTAAAGAAGAAATGGTGTCACAGGGAATAGGAATAGGATATGTTAACAAGATTTTAAACTATAGAGAAAAAACAGGTGGTTTTGAAAAGTTAGAAGAGATGAAAAGGATAAAGGGGATTGGAGAAGCAACTTATGAAAAACTTTCTAAAAAATTTAAAATAGAGAGTGAAATTGAAAAAAAACCTCTCTATATAAATGAGGTTAATGATGAACTTTTAAAATATTTTGGTTTTGAGAAAAAAGAGATCAAAAAAATTAGAGAATATATTAATAAAAATAATAGAATAGATAATAATCTTCAATTAATGGAAATACTTTCAAAAAAAAGATATGAAAAATATAAAGAAATAATTAAATATGATAAATTTTAGAGGTGATATGAATGGGTAAAATAATAAGAGGAATAAGTAAAAATGCTAGATTTTTTCTTGTAGATTCAACAGATATAGTGCAGGAAGCATTGGATATACATAAATGCAGTCCTACTGCAATAGATGCTTTTGGAAGACTTCTTACAGCAGGAGTAATGATGGGAAGTACCTTAAAAGGAAAAGACGTATTAACTTTAAGGACAGATACAGATGGTCTATTAAGTAATATGGTAGTTACAGCAGATTCTGATGGGGGAGTAAAAGGATATGTTTCTGATCCTTCAGCAGATGTAGCATTAAAGGATAATGGAAGATCTAATGTAGGGGCTTTAGTTGGAAAAGGAATGTTAAGAATAATAAAAGATATGGGATTAAAAGAACCATATGTTGGAATGTCGCCAATAGATTCTGGAGAGATAGCTCAAGATTTAGCTTATTACTTTTTTAATTCTGATCAAACACCAACTGTGATAGCATTAGGAGTAAATTTAAAAGATGAAAAAACTGTAGCTTGTGCTGGAGGATATATGATACAGCTTCTTCCTGGTGCTGAGGAGTGTTTTATAGGAGCCTTAGAGGAAAAAATACAAGCAATAAGACCTATGACTGAACTCATGATAGGAGGAATGGATCTTAAAAGAATATTAAAACTTTTATATGAAGATATGAGCAGTGAAAATAATGAAAAATTGATTGAAGAATATGAAATACTTGAAGAAAAAGAAGTAAGTTATAAATGTAATTGTGATAAGGATAAATTCTACAGGGGCCTTATTACTCTTGGTAAAAAAGAATTAAATGAAATATTTGAGACACAGGAATTTTTGGAAACAGAATGTCACTTCTGTGGAAAAAAATATAAATTTACTAAGGAAGATTTTAAAGATATTTTAGAGGTGAAATAGATGAAACTTATAGATTCTCATGCTCATATGGATTCAAATCAATTTGATTCAGATAGAGCAGAGGTATTTCAAAGAATAAAAGATAAAATGGATTTTATAGTTAATATAGGTTATGACATTGAAAGCAGTAAACAAGGTGTGAAATATACTAAAGAATATGATTTCATATATGCTGCTGTAGGAATACATCCAGATGATATAGAAGGATATGATGATAAACTTGAACAGGAATTAGAAGAACTGGCAAAAAATGAAAAAGTATTAGCCATAGGTGAAATAGGATTGGACTATCACTGGATGACTCATCCAAAAGAGAAACAGCAGGAAATATTCAGAAGACAGATAAAAGTGGCAGAAAGAGTTGGAAAACCAGTAGTAATACATTCAAGAGATGCTATAGAGGATACTGTAAGAATATTAAAAGAATTTCCTTTGGTAAAAGGGATATTTCATTGCTATCCTGGATCAGTGGAAACGGCCTTTCAAGTAATGGATAACTATTATTTTGGGATAGGAGGAGTACTTACTTTTAAAAATGCAAAAAAACTGATAGAAGTAGTGAAAAATATACCTCTGGAAAAATTAATTCTTGAAACAGACTGTCCATATATGGCTCCTGATCCTTTTAGAGGAAAGAGAAATGAACCTATATATGTGGAATATGTAGCTAAAAAAATAGCAGAATTAAAAGAACTGTCATATGAAGAAGTTGCAGAAGCCACAAATCTAAATACAAGAAAAGCATATAATATGATATAGAAATGAGGGAAAAAATGATAATTTGTCCTGTTTGTAAAAAAATTCTAATTAAAAAAGAAAAAATTTATAAGTGTGAAAATAACCATTGTTTTGATGAAGGGAAACAAGGATATTTAAATCTTCTTCTTTCAAATCAAAAACATAGCAAAACTCCAGGTGATGATAAAGAAATGGTACTTAGCAGAAAGGGATTTTTGGAAAAAAATTACTATAAAATAATATCAGAAGCGGTTAATGATTTGATTTTGAGTAATAACTCATCTGGCAATATAGAAATATTAGATATAGGATGTGGAGAAGGGTATTATACAGGAAGATTAGAAAAATTTCTTGATGAAAAAGGAATAAAGTTTAATATAACAGGTATAGATATTTCTAAAGAAGCAGTAGTGTGTGCTGCAAAAACATATAAAAGTATAAAGTGGATAGTAGCTAGTGCTACTAACATTCCTCTAGAAGATGAATCATTAGACTGCATAACTTGTATGTTTGCTAAGATAATACCAGAAGAAAAGATGAGAACACTAAAAAAAGGCGGAAAATTAATAATAGTTTCTACTGGAGAAAATCATTTACTAGAATTGAAAAAAGTTGTATATGAGCAGGTAAGAACAGAATTTTACTCTCCAATAGAAGATTTGAAAATATTTAAACATATAAAAACAGTGAATTGTACAGGAAAGTCTTTTATAAAAGAAAATAAAAGTATAAAAAATCTTTTTGATATGACTCCATATAAATGGAGAAGTCCAAAAAAAGGTATAGACAGGTTGTTTGCATTACACAAGCTGGAAATAACTATTGATGTGAATATAGATATTTTTGAGAAAGAATAGTCCTCAAGGAGAGCAAATTATGATTCTAGGGATAGGAAATGATATTGTAGAAATAGAAAGAATTGAAAAAGTTATATCTAATGAGAAATTTTTAAAGAGGGTATATACTAAAAAAGAGAAAGAAATCATAGAAAAAAAAGGTAATAAAGCAGCTAGTTATGCTGGAAGATTTTCAGCAAAAGAAGCAATATCTAAAGCATTGGGAACAGGAGTAAGAGATTTTAATCTGACTGATATAGAAATATTGAATGATGAACTAGGAAAGCCATATGTTGTATTAAAAAATCAATTAAAAGACAGAATGGTAAATGTGAGAATAGAAATTTCTATTTCTCATTCTAAGAAATATGCAACAGCAGTAGCAGTTATGTTTAAAAAGGAGTGCTGAAGATGGAAATAAATAAAGAATTTTATATTGAACTTGAAAAATTTATCAACGAGTTAAAGGATAAAAAAAATGATGTGAAAATTCTTAATTTTGTACTGGAAAAACTGGATATTATACCAATAGAAGTACAAAAATTTATAGCAGACAAAACAGGTCTGCTTGAAATATCAATAGAAAATACAATTAATTTTTATCCTAAATTTAGGAATAAAGTCAGTGGGAAAAAAATAAAAGAAGTTTCTATATGTGTAGGAATGACCTGTGGGCTATATGGAAAAGAATTTTATGAAGAGCTTGCTAAAATACTTGAGATAGATGAAGATGGAATATCAAAAGATGGGAATATGCTTTTAACAACAAAAAGATGTTTTGGAAGGTGTAACAAAGGACCAAATATTTCCATTGATGGAGAAATATATAGTATGATGACTATGTCAGAATTAAAAATTAGACTGGGTTTAAAATAATATAAACTTAATTAGGAGGAAGAATTTGGATATACTGGATATAAAAAGAGAATTTGTTGAATACAAGCAAAAAATAATTGATATAAGGGGGTCTCTTTGACTTAGAAAAAAGAGAGAAGAAAATATCTGAGCTTGAAAAGACAACTATGGAAGAAAACTTTTGGAATGATAAAAGAATCAGCTCAACAGTTATAAAAGAAATGAATGGAGAAAAAGAAATTGTAGCAGAGTTTAAAAAATTGGTATCAGAAGTAGGGGAAGAGGAAATATTAATAGATTTCGTTGAAATGGGAGAAACTGATTTTCAAGCTGAACTTGAAGAAAAACACATTATCCTTGGAAAAGATATAGATAATTTTGATACAAGGCTTCTCTTAGATGGAGAATTTGATTCTAATAATGCTATTGTAACTATTCATTCAGGTGCTGGAGGAACGGAAGCTTGTGATTGGGCAGATATGCTTTACAGAATGTATTCAAGATGGTGTAATGAAAAAAAGTATAAAATAAGTGAAATGGATTTTATGCCTGGAGATAGTGTGGGAATAAAATCCATAACATTTCTTGTAGAGGGAAATAATGCTTATGGATATATGAAAAGTGAGAAAGGAATTCATAGATTAGTAAGAATATCTCCTTTTGATGCCAATAAAAAAAGACATACATCTTTTGCTTCAGTAGAAGTTATGCCAGAAGTTGATGAAAGTGTAGAGGTTAATATAGATGCTGGAGATTTAAGAATAGATACATACAGGGCCAGTGGCGCTGGGGGTCAGCATGTAAATATGACTGATTCTGCAGTAAGGATAACACATATTCCAACAGGAATTGTAGTTACATGTCAAAGAGAAAGGTCACAATTGAATAATAGAGAAACTGCTATGAAAATGTTAAAATCTAAATTAATTGAACTTGAAATGAAGAAAAAAGAGGAAGAACTGAAGAAAATACAAGGAGAACAAAGCGAAATAGGATGGGGAAATCAAATAAGATCATATGTATTCCAGCCATATACTTTAGTAAAAGACCACAGAACATCAGCTGAATCTGGAAATATTAAAGCTGTCATGGATGGAGATATAGATATTTTTATAAATACATATCTGAGATGGAACAAAACAAAATAATCCTTTAAAAAAGATTAAAATTGTGGTAAAATTTTTATTAAATTATTAAAACTAAGAGGGGTGGAAAAAATGGAAAAGAGAGTAAGGACAAGAATAGCGCCATCACCTACTGGAGATCCTCATGTAGGGACTGCGTATATAGCACTTTTTAACTTGGCATTTTCACATATTAATAATGGAGACTTTATTTTAAGAATAGAGGATACCGATCAAAATAGATATACTGCTGGTTCAGAACAGATGATTTTTGATGCACTAAAGTGGCTTGATCTGACTTATGCAGAAGGACCAGATGTAGGAGGACCTTATGGACCATATAGACAGTCAGAAAGATTTGAACTTTATGGTGATTATGCAAAACAATTAGTGGAAAAAGGTGGAGCATACTATTGTTTTTGTACACAGGAAAGATTGGAAAAATTAAGAGAAAGACAAAAAGCTATGGGGAAAGCACCAGGATATGATGGTCATTGCAGATCATTGACTGCTGAAGAAATTCAAGCTAAATTAGATGCTGGAGAGCCATATGTAATAAGATTAAAAATGCCTTATGAAGGTGAAACTGTCATAAAAGATAGATTAAGAGGAGATATTGTATTTGAAAATAATAAGATAGATGACCAAGTACTTTTAAAAGCAGATGGATATCCAACTTATCATCTTGCAAATGTAGTAGATGATCATTTAATGGAAGTCACTCATGTAATAAGGGCAGAAGAATGGATAGCTTCAACACCTAAACATATTCAATTATATAAAGCTTTTGGATGGGATGCACCAGAATTTATTCATATGCCTTTATTGAGAAATGCAGATAGAACTAAAATATCTAAAAGAAAAAATCCTGTATCTTTAAACTGGTATAGAGATGAAGGATATTTAAAAGAAGGTATAGTAAACTTCTTAGGATTGATGGGATATTCATTTGGAGAAAATAAAGAAATATTTACTTTGGAAGAGTTTAAAGAAAACTTTAATATAAATAAAGTATCCTTAGGAGGACCTGTATTTGATCTTGTAAAACTTGGTTGGGTAAATAATCAGCACATGAGAATGAAAGATATTGATGAACTTTCTAAATTAGCAGTTCCTTTCTTCCAACAACAAGGGCATGTAGGAGAAAATATTTCAGAAAAGGAATATGAAGCTATTGTTAAAATAGTTGGAATATTGAGAGAAAGTGCTCAAACTTTAAAAGAACTTGCAGTAGAAGCAGCAGCTTACTATCAAGATGAGTTTAAACTTCCAGAAGTAACTGAAGAAATGAATAAAAAAGAAAGAAAAAGTGTAGAAAAATTATGTTCATCCATAGAAGATTCAGTTGGAAAAGAATCTATAAAATTATTTATGGAAAAACTTGAAAAATGGGAAAAAGATGAATTTACAGTAGAAGAGGCAAAAGATTTATTACATCATACAATGGATGAAATTGGAGAAGGCCCAGCAAAAGTATTTATGCCATTGAGAGCAGTAATTACTGGACAAGCTAGAGGAGCTGATCTTTTTAATGTTCTTTATATAATAGGAAAAGAAAGAACATTAAAAAGAATGAAAACTATGATAGCTAAATACAATATTCTTTAATATAAAGAAAAAAGGAAAGAGCAAAACTCTTTCCTTTTTTATAATATTTATGTAAAAGCAGAAATTGTTTTTACATGAAGAAAATTTATGTTATAATATTTTAGGAGTAAATCTTTTTAATAGGAGGATGATCACAAGTTGTTAAAAACAGAATTATTAAAAACTGAGATATTCAGGGATTATAGTGATAAAGACTTGGTTAAAGAGGAAGAAGAAATAAGATTTTTACTTTTAGAAGATTCTCAAAACATAGAAAATTTAAAAAGTCTAGCAGCAATATTATATTATAAAAGAGATTATAATGGAGCAATTAAATTATATGAAAAAATAGTGAAAACAAATTCTAAAAATGCAGATTATACAGCTTTTTTAGGGTATCTTTATTATGAAAATGAAAATTATGAAAATGCTATTGATTATTTTAATAAATCATTAGAAATAGCACCAGATAATCCTTTTGTTCATTTTCTTCTTGGTAATACTTATTCTAGAGCTGGATTAATAAAGGAAGCTATTAATAGTTACGATTTTGCCATATTTTTAGATTTAGATATTTATACTGCACACTTAGATTTTGCAAAAAAATATGAAGCAATAGGACAGAAACACAGAGCCTTGAAAGAGTATATAATAGCTTATGAAATAGATCCCAGAGAAAAGAATATAATAAACAGGATAAATGAATTAAAAGTAGATATTGGATCTAAGAAATATTAAAAATTTCTAATAGAAGGAAAAGCGTTTCTTTTCTTTCTATTTTTACTTTTTAATATTTAATTTTTAAAGGAGAGGAAATGATATATAGTGTTTCATTAGTATTTATACTAATAATATTTTTATTTATAGGGATGACATTTGGATTTAATAGAGCAGTAGCGTTCATTCCAGTTCTATTTATCATCTTTTTACTTGTTGCATTTCTTGGATGGTTTGCAATAAATTTTTTCTGGTTGATACTCCTTGTGATGTTGATAAATTATATCAAGAATCAAGGTCAACCTAAGAGTACCAAAAAGAAAACTTATTATTATAAATTTGAAAGAACAGAGGATTTTGATGAGTTTTTTCGTCAGGCTGGACAACAGAGTGGAGGTTATTCTTATGGGGGAAGTAATGGAAACCCATTTGGATATGCTGAAGACAAAACTAAGTATTATAAAATTTTAGGTGTTAACTCTAATGCAACAAAAGATGAGATAAAAAAAGCATATAGAGAACTTGTGAAACAACATCATCCAGATAAATTTGTTAATGCAAGTGAAAGTGATAAAGCATACCATGAAAACAGAATAAAAGAGATAAATGAAGCTTATGATAAATTATCAAAGGATTTTTCTTAGCTTGAAATGATTTATGAGCTATGCTATAATTATATGGATTTAAGTTTAGTGAAAAAATTAATTTACTCTTAACAAATAAAGGAGAAAAAAATGAAATTGAAAACATTGATTCTTGCTGCTGGGAAAGGTACTAGGATGAAGTCAGAACTTCCTAAAGTTATACATAAAGTAAATGGGATTCCAATGATTTCTAAAATAATTAAAGTTTTAGAAGTATTAAAACCTGAAGAAAATATACTTATTTTAGGGCATAAAAAAGAAGAAGTTTTGAAGGTGGTAGGAGAAAATGCAGACTATGTAGTACAAATTGAACAACTTGGAACAGGACATGCAGTACTACAGGCAAAAGATAAATTAAAAGATTATGATGGAGATATAATGGTGCTTTGTGGAGATACTCCTCTATTGAGAGAAAAAACTCTAGAAGAACTTTATAAATTTCATAAAGAAACTAATTCAGTAACAACTATACTTACTTCTATCTACAATAATCCATTCGGGTATGGAAGAATAGTAAAAGAAAATGGATTAGTTAAGGCAATAGTTGAAGAAAAAGAAGCAGATGATGAAGTTAAAAAAATAAAAGAGGTCAATGCTGGAGTATATTGTTTTAAAGGAAAAGAACTTTTTGAGGCTCTTTCAAAAATAAATAATAATAATGAAAAGGGTGAGTATTACTTAACTGATGTAATAGGAATACAAGTAAAAGAAGGGAAACAAGTACAAGGTTATATATTGAATGATAATATAGAAATACTTGGTGTAAATTCAAAAGTGGAACTAGCACAAGCTTCTAAAGTGTTAAGGGATAGAAAAAATATAGAACTTATGGAGAAGGGAGCTATTCTTATAGATCCAGTTGCTGTGTATATAGAAGAAGATGTAGAAATAGGCAGAGATACTGTTGTTTATCCAGGAGTAATTTTACAGGGAAAAACAATAATTGGAGAAAATTGTCAAATTTTAGGAAGTACCAGAATAATTGACAGCATTTTAGGAAATGATATTAAGGTGGAAAGTTCAGTAATAGAAGATAGTATATTAGAAAATGGAGTAACTATGGGGCCTTTTGCACATTTGAGACCAAAGAGCCATTTAAAAGAAAAAGTACATATTGGAAATTTTGTAGAGGTAAAAAAATCTATTCTGGAAAAAGGAGTAAAAGCTGGTCATCTAACTTATTTAGGAGATGCTCAGATTGGGGAAGACACAAATATTGGAGCAGGAACTATAACTTGTAACTATGATGGAAAAAACAAGTTTAAAACTGTTATAGGAAAGAATTCTTTTATTGGAAGTGATTCTATGCTAGTAGCTCCAGTAATCATTGGGGAAAATGCTCTGATAGGAGCAGGGTCAGTAATAACTAAAGATGTTCCTGATAACTCATTGGCTGTATCAAGAAGTAAACAAATTATTAAAAATGATTGGAGGAAATAAGAAATGGTTAAATCTGAAAATGTTAAGATTTTTGCTGGAACATCAAATGTGACTTTAGCTGCAAAAATTGCTGAGAGGTATGGGCTGCCGTTAGGAGAAGCAGAAGTAGTTAGATTTAAAGATGGTGAAGTTTTTGTTAAAATTGATGAAACTGTTAGAGGTAGAGATGTTTTTGTGGTGCAATCGACTTCTGAACCTGTTAATGAAAATTTAATGGAACTTTTGATTTTTATTGATGCACTTAAAAGAGCTTCTGCAAAAAGTATCAATGTCATTATTCCTTATTATGGATATGCAAGACAGGATAGAAAATCTAGTCCTAGAGAACCAATTACTTCTAAATTAGTAGCAAATTTATTAACAAAATCAGGAGCTAACAGAATTGTTGCCATGGACCTACATGCTGATCAAATACAAGGATTTTTTGATATCCCAGTAGATCATATGCAAGCCTTACCATTAATGGTAAAATATTTCATGAAAAAAGGACTTTATGGAGATGATGTAGTAGTAGTTTCTCCAGATATTGGTGGAGTAAAGAGAGCTAGAAAACTAGCAGAGTGGTTAGATTGTAAAATAGCTATTATTGATAAAAGAAGACCAAAACCGAATATGTCAGAAGTTATGAATCTTATAGGAGAAGTTCAAGGAAAAACTGCTATATTTATAGATGATATGATTGATACAGCTGGTACTATTACAAATGGTGCTGCTGCTATAATAGGCAGAGGAGCAAAAGAAGCTTATGCTTGCTGTACACATGCAGTATTTTCTGATCCTGCTATTGAAAGATTGGCTGCATCTCCTTTAAAAGAAGTTATAGTAACTGATTCCATTGCTCTACCAGAAAGAAAAAAATTAGATAAGGTAACTGTTCTTTCAGTTGATGAAATTTTTTCAGAAGCTATTAACAGAATTGTAAATAATCAATCAGTTTCTGAATTATTCGAAAAAGCCGAAACAAAAAGAAATGTTAAATAATCCAGTCATAAAGGTAAAAAAATAATTTTTTCTGATAAAAGCTAGTAGTTTTACTAGCTTTTTATTTGTATATATGATAAAATTATGAATATTTTAATAATGATATATTAGGTTAGGTGTATAAAATGAACAAAACTAAATATACTTCTTTTAATGTTGACTATGATAAAATAGGAGAGCTCTTAAAAGAAGGAAATTTGATAATTTATCCTACTGATACTGTATATGGTGTAGGGGGGATAATAGATTCAGATGAAGCTATTACTAAAATTTACAAAGCTAAAGAGAGAAGTTTTAAATCACCTCTTATAGTTTTAGTAAGTGATGTATCTAAAATAGAAAAAATAGCATATATTGAAGAAAAGAATAAAGAAAAAATAGAAAAGTTAATGAAAGAATTTTGGCCTGGAGGACTTACTATTATATTAAATAAAAAAAATAATGTTCCTGATATAATGGTATCAGATGGAAAAACTGTAGGAATTAGAATGCCTGATCTTGATATTTCTTTAAAAATAATAGAAAAAGCAGGAGGGTTGTTACCTACTACAAGTGCAAATATATCTGGTGAGACAACACCAAGAAGTTATGATGAACTTTCAGAAAGTTTTAAAGAAAGAGTAGAGATACTAGTTGATGGAGGAAAATGTCCAATAGGAAATGCCTCAACTATAATAGATATGAGTGATAAACCTAAAATACTTAGAGTGGGAGCTATATCTATTGAAGATATAGAAAAAGTTATTGGAAAAATAAATGGGGAGGAAATAAATTAATGAAAACACAAAGAGTAAATCCAAATGCAATGAATCCTATGCAGATGAATAATATGTCATCTATGATGGGAATGATGAACAGCATTCAAAAAATAGGTAAAGGAAAAAGAAAATATTCTATCATGCTGGACAAAAATAATAAAAAATTCTTAGCAAAATTTATAGATGAAGTAAAAAAACAATTTGCTTCTTCACCTTTAGGAGCACAAGGACAAGGAGTCAGTGATTTTTTTGATTATGTAAAAAAAATGTGTGAAGATAAAAACCAAATGGAACTTAAAGTTAGTTTTGAAGAATATGAATTCCTTAAAAAAATGGTAATTGATTCTATTAAGGGAATGGAAGGTATGGAATTCAAATGGTATCAGTTTATTAAAAAAGGTATGATAAAGATGATGGTAAAACAATACAGAGAACTTCTGACAAAATTAAAATAAAATTATCTTTGTGAAGGGGGAATAATGAAGAAAGATTATAGTATTGGAGTATTTGACTCTGGAGTTGGTGGCACAACTGTACTAAAGATAATGGCAGAAATATTACCCCATGAAAATATGATATATTATGCTGATAGTGGGAATGCTCCATATGGAAAAAAAACAACAGAGGAATTACAAAGTTTATGTTTTAATATAATGGATTTTTTTTTGAAAAATAGATGTAAAGCTGTAGTTATAGCATGTAACACAGCTACAGCTGCTGCTTTAACTGCAATAAAAGAAAGATATGATATACCTGTAATAGGAGTGATAACTCCAGGTTCAAGAGCAGCGATAAATATAAGTAAAAATGGGCATATTGCTGTATTAGCAACTCCTTTTACTGCCAACTCAAATGCTTATGAAAAAGAAATAAAAAAATTTGATAAAAAAGCTTCTGTATATCAAGAGGGATGTTCTGAACTTTGTACTATGATAGAAGAGGGATGGGAAACTTTTGAAAATAGAGGAGATATTTTAGATAGACATATATCACAATTTCCAGGTTCAGCAGATACACTGATATTAGGGTGTACTCATTATCCTATTATAAAAAAAGATATAGAAAAATATTTTTCTGGAAAAATAGTTGATCCAGCAAAAGAAACTGTTGCTGAACTTATTGATACATTGAGAGATGATGATTTGTTAAATAACTCTAAAGAGAGAGGAAAGATTGAATTTTTTGTCAGTGGAAATAAGGAACAATTCAGAAAAATAGCAGAGAAGTTTTTAGGATTTGAAGTTAAAAAACTTTATCAGATAGAGAAATAACCAAAATAAAAGAAATATCCTTTAAAAAGATATTTCTTTTTTTGTTATATACCAAGACGGAATAATCTTGTCAAATCCATCAAAATGGTCATAGGTTTTATAATACCTGTTTTTCATTCCATTAATTTCATTGTCATCAAAATTTTCTGCCCAAACTATTGAAATTAAAGATGAAAGAGCACAATAAAAAGAAAAATTTTCCCAAAATTCATAAGATGGTTCATTGTTGAAATAACCATGAATTTGTCCAATAGAAAAAGGAATGCTATTTTCTATACTGAAACTTTGTAATTTAAAAAACTCTTCATATCTATTGCCGCAACTGTAACGATTAAAGTCAATAACACCTATATGTTCATCTGGGGTAAGAATGAGATTCCCAACATGAAAATCACCATGGAGATAAACAGCGGCAGAGGAGGTTGCCAAATCTATATTATCTCTAACATATTTTAAAACCTTAGAATCATTTTTAACTCTATTGGAACTTTTTTCAAAATTTTCTAATTTCCAGAGATGATATTTTTCTTTATTTGGAGGGATATCTTTTTTTTCTACTTGGATAGAATGAATTTTTTTTAATATTTGACCAGCTTCAATTCCCAAAAGATATTGTTTCTTTTCAGATAAATAAGGTAGGATTTCTTCTAATGGTTTTCCCACAATCCAATTTAATATCATATACACATAAGAATAATGAATATCTTTTCCGAAATATAAAGCCTTAGACATTGTGAAATCTAAGGTGTTTATTTTTTTTATAAATTGAAATTCATTTTTTTTATTTTCATAAAATTTAATATTAGAAATACGCAGAAGAAGTTTTTCATTATCATTAGTTTCGATATAATATTTTTTGTCACTTGACCATCCTTTTTTTATTTCAGATATATTTACCCAATTTTCTGAAAAAGGAATATCCTTAAATGAAAAAAGCATTCTTACTCACCTCAAATTTTATTTATAAGCATCTCCTATAAGACCTACAGCTTCTTTTGCTCTCATTATTTTTTCTCTTGCAATAGCTTTAGCTTTTTTAGCTCCTTCATAAAGAACTTCCTGTACATAATCCTTGTTTTCTACTAGATGTTCTCTTTTTTCTCTGGCTTTTCCAAAGTATTCAAGGATGGCATTTAAAAGTTCAGTTTTAGCATGACCGTAACCAAAGTTTCCAGCAAGGAATTTTTCTTTAAGTTCATTTTGCTTTTCAATAGAAGCAAAAAGAGTATAAAGTTTAGCTATATTATTATTTGGGTCTTTTGGTTCCTCTAAAGGAGTAGAGTCAGTGACTATACTCATAACCTGTTTTTTTAGTTCTTTTTTAGAAGCAAACATATTTATTGTATTACCATAAGATTTACTCATCTTTTGCCCATCTGTGCCTGGAATAACTGCAAGATCATCCATTATAAGGGGATCAGGAAGTTTAAAAAGTTCAACATCATATTGTTGGTTAAACTTCATGGCTATATCCCTTGTCATTTCAAGATGCTGTTTTTGATCTTTTCCTACTGGAACAATATCAGTATCGTAAATAAGAATATCAGCAGCCATAAGGACAGGATAAGTCAAGAGACCTGCATTTGGGGTAAAGCCTTTAGCAACTTTGTCTTTATATGAATGACCTCTTTCTAATAGTCCTACTGGAGTGACATTTGAAAGAAGCCAAGAAAGCTCAACATGTTCTGGTATATCAGATTGAAGAAATATAGTAGATTTTTCAGGATCTAATCCAAGAGCAAGATAATCAAGCACAATATTATATGTATTTTCTTTTAAAGATTTTGGGTCAGTAAGAGAAGTAAGAGAATGATAGTCAGCGATAAAATAAAATCCTTCAAATTCACCACTGTTTTGATTTTTTAAAAACTGGCTGATTGCACCAAAGTAGTTTCCAAGATGAAGGATCCCACTAGGTTGAATACCAGATAAACTTCTTTTCATAGAAATTCCTCCTAAAACTAAAATATATTCTACATAGTACCATATATATAAAAAAAATTCAATAATCCAGCTCTTTTTAAAAAAGAAGTAATGTAGTATAATGAAATTGATGGACAAGAAAAAGAAAGAAAATTTTGGAGGGATAATATGGATTATTATGTGGGAGTAGATTTAGGAGGAACAAACACTAAAATAGGATTATTAAATATAGAAGGAGATATATTAAAAAGTTCTATTATAAAAACACTTTCATCAGAAGGTGTAGATAAGACTATGGAAAGAATATGGATAGTGATACAAGAACTTGCAAAGGAAACAGATGTAAATATAGAAAATATAAAAGGAATAGGAATGGGAATTCCTGGTCCTGTTGAGGATCAAAGTATAGTAGCTTTTTTTGCAAATTTTCCTTGGGGAACTAATGTGAATATAAAAGAAAAACTTGAAAAAATAACTGGAATAGAAACAAAGTTAGATAATGATGCTAATATTATAGCTTTGGGAGAAGCTAAATATGGAGCTGCTAAAGGAAGTAAAAGCAGTGTAACAGTAGCTCTTGGTACAGGTATTGGAGGAGGAATATATGTAAATGGTATGCTTATATCTGGATATAAAGGTGCTGGTGGAGAAGTAGGACATATGAAAATAGTAAAAGATGGAAGACTATGTGGATGCGGACAGAAAGGATGCTTTGAAGCATATGCGTCTGCAACTGGTTTGATAAGAGAGGCAGTTTCAAGACTTACTGTGAATAAACAGAATCTTCTTTATACTATGATAGAAGGAAACATAGCAGGACTTGAGGCAAAGGATATATTTGATGCTGCAAAAGAAGGAGATATTTTTTCCTTGGATCTTGTAGATTATGAAGCAGAATATTTGGCTATGGGTATAGCTAATATTTTAAATATAGTAAATCCAGAAACTATAGTTTTAGGAGGAGGAGTTGCTTTAGCAGGAGATATATTGCTTAATCCTCTTAGAAAAAAATTAGAAAAGTATGCTCTTCCAGTTACACTAGAAGACTTAAAGATTGTTCAAGGAGTATTAGGAAATGAGGCAGGAATTAAAGGAGCAGTTGGACTTTTTTCGTAAAATAATATAAATTTATAAAAATATTTTTGGGAATATGAATTATTTCTTCTTAGTTTATAAAGTTTTTGGAATTTTTATGTAAAGATATTGACAAAGCTTGAATAAAAGATTATATTAATTAGTGAAAGTATAGTTTTAAAATCTTAGTTTCATAAATAAATTATAAGGTTCTATAACAGTACAAAAGAGCCTTGTAAAAACTTAGGAGGTATTTTAGCTATGAAAAAAACAAGTTTAATACTAGGAGCACTATTATTAGTGGCAGGTTTAACTGGATGTGGTGATAAAAAAGAAGCTGCTCCAGCAGATACAGCATCAGCACCAAAAGCAGAAAAAAAATTAAGAATAGGTTTCACAGCTTATAAGTTTGATGATAACTTTATCGCGTTATACAGAAAAGTTGTATTAGATGAAGCTAAGAAAATAGAAAATAAAGTGGACTTAACAATGGTTGATTCTCAAAATAGTCAACAAACTCAAAATGATCAAATTGATGTAATGCTTTCTAAGGGAACAGATGCATTAGCAGTTAATTTAGTTGATCCAGCAGCTGGACAAACAGTAATGGAAAAAATTAAAGCAGAAAATGTACCAGTTGTATTCTATAATAAAAAACCTGCAAAAGAAGTTTTAGAAGCTTATGAAAAAGCTTATTATGTGGGAATTGACCCTAATGCTCAAGGAATAGCTCAAGGTGAACTTATCATGAAAGCTTGGAAAGCCAATCCAGATTTAGATTTAAACAAAGATGGAAAGATTCAATATGTAATGATTAAAGGTGAACCTGGACATCCAGATGCTGAAGCAAGAACAATTTATTCAATCAAAACTTTAAATGATAATGGAATAGAAACTGAAGAATTACATTTAGACGCTGCAATGTGGGATACAGCACAAGCAAAAGATAAAATGGATGCATGGTTATCAGGACCTAATGGAGATAAAATTGAAGTTGTTATTTGTAACAATGATGGAATGGCTTTAGGAGCTATTGAGTCAATGAAAGCTGTTGGAAAAAAACTTCCAGTATTTGGAGTAGATGCTTTACCAGAAGCAATTGTTAAAATTGAAGCAGGAGAAATGGCTGGAACTGTTCTTAATGATGCTAAAGGACAAGGAAGAGCTACTTGGGATATGGTAGTTAACCTAGCAGAAGGAAAAGCTCCAACTGAAGGAACTGAATGGAAATTAGATGAGAAAGAAATTTTAATACCTAGTATTGGAATTGACAAAGATAATGTAGCAGACTTCAAATAAGATAAAATTATATAAATAAAGTATTCTTTGAAATAGAAGGGGGATTGTTTTACAGACACATCTCCCTTTTTCCAAAAAAGAGTAAAGAAAAGTTAGTTATAGTGAGGAGACAATATGAATAATTTAGAATATATACTAGAAATGGATAATATTTCTAAAGAGTTTCCGGGGGTAAAAGCATTAGATGGAGCTAATTTGAAAGTTAGACCTCATTCTGTTCATGCGCTTATGGGTGAAAATGGTGCTGGAAAATCAACTCTGATGAAATGTTTATTTGGGATTTATGAAAAAGATAGTGGAAAGATACTATTTGAAGGGAAAGAGATAAACTTTACTTCTGCAAAAGAAGCCCTTGATAATGGAGTATCAATGGTTCACCAAGAACTTAATCAGGTACTTCAAAGAAATGTACTTGATAATATATGGCTTGGAAGATATCCTCAAAAAGGATTTTTTATTGATGAGAAAAAAATGTATGATAATACTAAAAAAATATTTGAAGAGCTTGAAATAGATGTAGATCCACATTCAAAAGTAGCTGATCTTGCTGTTTCAGAAAGACAAATGATAGAAATTGCAAAGGCAGTATCTTATAATTCGAAAATAATCGTGATGGACGAACCTACTTCTTCACTTACTGAAAAAGAGGTAGAACATCTGTTTAAAATAATTAATAAATTAAGAGACAGAGGTTGTGGAATAGTATATATCTCTCATAAAATGGAAGAGATAAAGGCTATATCAGATGATATTACTATTCTTAGAGATGGTAAATGGATAGCAACAGAATCTGTTGCTGATCTTTCAACTGATCAAATAATAAACATGATGGTAGGAAGAGATTTAACTAATCGTTTTCCTCCAAAAGACAATGTAGTAAAAGAATGTATTTTAAAAATAGATGGGCTTACAGCTGCAAAGCAGCCATCTATTAATAATATTAGGTTTGAACTTCATAAAGGAGAAATATTAGGAATAGCAGGATTAGTTGGAGCAAAAAGAACTGATATTGTAGAAACAATATTTGGTATAAGAGAAAAAGTATCTGGAAATATATTTTTAAATGGAAAGGAAGTTAAAAATAAAACTCCAAATGAAGCAATAGAAAATGGATTTGCCTTAGTAACAGAAGAGCGTAGAGCTACGGGTATCTATAGTATGTTAAATGTAGGTTTTAATTCTACTATTTCAAATTTAGATAGATATTTAAGTAAATTTCGTTTATTAAGTGATAAGGGAATTAAAAAAGATACACAATGGGTAATTGATAGTATGAGGGTAAAGACACCTTCTCAATCAACAAGTATAGGATCTCTGTCTGGAGGTAATCAACAGAAAGTAATATTAGGAAGATGGTTATTGACTGAACCAGATGTACTTATGCTAGATGAGCCTACAAGAGGAATAGATGTTTTAGCAAAATTTGAAATTTATCAACTTATGATAGAACTTGCTAAAAAAGATAAAGGAATTATTATGATTTCTTCTGAAATGCCTGAGCTTTTAGGAGTAACAGATAGAATACTTGTTATGAGCAATGGAAGAGTTGCTGGAATAGTAAAGACATCTGAAACAACTCAAGAAGAAATAATGGCTTTATCAGCAAAATATCTATAGAAAAAGGGAGAAAAAAATGAATATACATACAAAAGATGGAAAAATTGATTTTAAAAAATTATTTATACAAAGTGGTCTTTATCTTGTACTTTTTTTAATGCTAATTTTAATAATAGCTAAAGAACCTTCATTTTTGAGTATAAGAAACTTTAAAAATATTCTTACTCAATCATCTGTAAGAGCAATTATAGCTCTTGGAGTTGCAGGATTAATTGTAACTCAGGGTACTGACCTTTCAGTAGGAAGACAAGTAGGATTTTCAGCAGTTATTTCTGCAACATTGTTACAGGCAACTACAAATGTAAATAAAGTATTTCCTAATTTAGGTGAATTTCCAGTAATAGGGGCAATTCTAATTGTAATGGTTGTAGGTATGGTAATCGGATCAATAAATGGACTTATAGTTGCAAAACTTAATGTTCATCCTTTCATTGCCACTTTAGGAATGATGACTATTGTTTATGGAATTAACTCATTATATTATGATTATGTTGGTGCCTCTCCAATATCTGGATTCAGTAAAAGTTACAGTTCATTTGCACAAGGGTATATAGGAACTCCAAGTTTTAATATGTCTTATCTTATCATATATGCTGCAATTGCCACTGCAATAATGTGGATATTATGGAATAAAACAAAGTTTGGAAAAAATGTTTTTGCTGTTGGTGGAAATCCAGAAGCAGCAAGAGTATCAGGAGTAAATGTAGCTTGGACACTTGTAAAAATATATGCCTTATCAGGAATGTATTATGCTTTTGGTGGACTACTTGAGGCTGGGCGTATTGGATCAGCAACAAACAACCTAGGAAATATGTATGAAATGGATGCCATTGCAGCCTGTGTTATTGGTGGAGTTTCATTTTATGGAGGAGTTGGAAAGATATCTGGGGTAATAACAGGAGTTATCATCCTTACTGTTATCAACTATGGTTTGACTTATGTAGGAGTAAGTCCATACTGGCAATATATCATAAAAGGTATGATAATTGTAGCTGCTGTGGCATTTGATGCAATCAAATACTCTAAGAAAAAATAGTTAATACATAATACAGAGAAAATAAATTTTGGGCCTGGTTTTTACAAATCAGGCTTTTTTACAGATATCTTTCATCCTCACATTAAGAAAATATCGAATCTACAATATAATTATATAGACAAAAAATATTATAATCAACAAGTATTTAGACTAATAATATAACTATAACGACTAAGGTGAGAATATGCAATGTACAAAGATATTGACTGATAAAAATAATGAAGAATTAGCTGTACATGGAAATTATGAATTTCCATGTGCTATATATTTTTCATATGTTTCTAAGTATACTGCTGGAGAAATTGCATGGCATTGGCATAAAGAAATAGAAATAATAACTATATATCAAGGAGTACTTTATGTAGAGATAGAAGATAAAAAATTTATTCTTTCAAAGGGAGAGAGTCTTTTTATAAATTCGGAAGAGATGCATTTTATGAGGATGGATACAAAAGAAGAGTGTATAATAATATCTTTTGTATTCGATAAAATATTTGTATGTGGAGAAAAAGGGAGTAATATAGATCAAAAATATATGGTTCCTCTCATTAATTGTAAAGAACTTTCAGCTTTGGAATTGGCTAAAGATGATTCTCGAAAGCTTATAGAGGCATATTCATCCTATTCAGATAACAGTTTAGGTTATGAAATAACAGTGAGAAATATATTAAGTGAAATACTTTTAAATATCATAAAGGAAAATCAAGAACTTTTGGAAAAATCTAGCAGCAGCAATAATGTAGATAGAGAACGGATGAAATATATGCTGACTTTCATACATAATAATTATTCAGAGGATATAAATCTCTCTCAAATAGCAAAAGAGGCCTTTATTGGTGAACGAGAAGCATTGAGATGTTTTGGAAGAACTGTTGGTACTTCTCCAATAGAATATTTGTTGAAATATCGTATATATACAGCAGCTGAAATGTTGAGAAATGGAGGGCAGCTAATAACAGAGATATGTTTACAAACAGGATTTAATAGCCCAAGCTATTTTTCAAAAGTTTTTTGCAGAATGTTAGGAGTGACACCAAAGGAATATAGAAAAAATAAACTGAAACTAGATGTTAAAAATAAATTTTTTTTATTAGACAACAAATAAATTTTTATAATAAACTTACTCCATCTATTAAATTAAAAATAATAGATTGGAGTATTTTTTTACGACTTTTTTGTGCATAGATTGAGAGGAATTATAATTTATATTATGTTAAACTTTATTTACTATCGATAGAAATTAAATGAAGGAGTAGTTTATGGAGATAATTCAAATAAAGAACCTAATAAAAAAATATAAAAATGGGAAAAAGGTATTGAATATAAAAAAACTTACAGTTAAGCAAGGAGAAATATTTTCTCTTTTAGGACCTAATGGCGCAGGAAAATCAACTTTGATAAATATATTAACCACTTACCTTGATTATAATTCTGGAGAAATAAAAATATCAGGAAAAAATTTAAGAAAAGAAAGTCAGAAAATAAGAAAAGATATTGCTTGTGTAGCACAGAATATATCTATTGATGAACATCTTTCCTTAGAAGAAAATTTAATTTTTCAAGGGAGATTATATGGAATAGCAAAAGAAGAATTGAAAAAAAGAGTTGAAAAATTTATAGATGAATTTGATTTAAAGGAATATATTAGATATCCTGTTTCTACATATTCAGGAGGAATAAAAAGAAGATTAGATATTGCTGTAAATATGATATCATATCCTAAAATATTATTTTTAGATGAGCCAACTGTAGGAATTGATATACATTCAAGAAAAGCTATATGGAAAATGCTGAAAAGAGTAAAAGATAAATATGAAACAACTATTTTTTTAACTACACATTATCTTGAAGAAGCTCAGGAATTGAGTGATTATATATGTATAATGAAAGATGGAGATATAGCAGCACAGGGAACTATTGATGATTTAGGAAAATATATAAATCAAAAGATTATAAAAATAGAATTTGAAAACGAAAAAAATGCTGAATATGCAAAAGAAAAGATTTTTAAAGATAAAAGTATGAAATTAAAAAAGAATGAGCTTTATTTAAAAATAGATAATCAAAATGAGATTATCTATTTAAATAAAATTTTATTGGATAATAAAATAGATTTTTTATGTTTTGGATTATTAAAACCAGATTTGGAAAAAATTTTTATAAATATTATGGAAGAAAATGAAGAAGGTGAGAAAATATGGCAATAGGAACAATTTTTAAAAGGAATATAAAATGGCGTATTCAGAACCTAATAACTATAATAATGAGTATTCTGCAACCTATCTTATGGCTTCTTTTTTATACTAAAGCAGCAGAAATGACCATGAAAGGAGAAACAGGAGGAAATTATATTGAATTTATACTTCCTGGAATATTAATACTTGTCATTTTTTCAAGTTCAGGAAGTAGTGGGATAAGTAATTATATAACTAAAAAGAATGGGAGTTTTTATAGAATTTTAATTTCTCCTGTAAAAAGAAGTGACATTCTTTTAGGACATCTTTTTGAAACTATTTCTGTTTCTTTTTTAGAAATTGGAATATTAGTTCTTATTTCATCTTTTTTCTCTAGCTATGTAAATAGTGGAATAAAAGGAATAATTGTAATTATAATTCTTCTTTTTTTAACAGCTTTTTTAACAGCAGGGATATCATATTTTCTAAGTCTTTCTCTCCCAAATGAAGATGCTTTTTTTACAGTAATTAATACTTTAGTATTACCAATATTTTTTGTAAGTACAGCACTTTTTCCATTAAAAAATATGACAGGTAATTTTAGAGTAATGGTACTTTTGAATCCTTTCACTCATATGATAGAAAGTATAAGAAATATTATGCTAAATGAATATGTTTGCTGGAAAGAAGTGATATTTACAGGAGGAATATTTTTTATATTGTGCTGTATAATTTTTTTAATAACATTGAATAAATTAAAGGGAGCTCAAAAAACATAGTGAAATATTTTTTATAATGTTATGATAAAAAGAAAGGAGAAATATTATGGAATGGATAGAAAGGCTTAATAAGGCTGTTGAATATATTGAAATGAATCTTGAAGATAAAATAGATTATGCAGAAGCTTCTAAAATAGCCTGCTGTTCTGTCTATCATTTTCAGAGAATGTTTTCATATATTGCAGGGGTAACATTGGGGGAATATATAAGAAGAAGGAAAATGACAAAAGCTGCTTTTGAACTTCAAAGAAGTGATATAAAAATATTGGAGCTTTCAGTTAAATATGGTTATGATTCACCAACTTCTTTCAGCAGAGCATTTCAAAGTATACATAAAATTTCTCCCTCTGCTACCAGAAATAAAAATATAATATTAAAAACATATCCTAAATTAATATTTTCTCTTTCAATAAAAGGAGAGGAGGAATTAGAGTATTATATAACTGAAAAAAATTCTTTTGATATATTGGGAATAGGGAAAAAAATTGAATTTAATATGGAAGAAAATTTTTTATCGATTCCTAAGTTTTGGAATGAAAATATAGAAAATGAAAAAATTAAAAAAATATTAGAATATAATAAAAGAGATAGAAATATATTAGGAGTATCTTTATATAAAAATAATGAAATATGGTATTATATTGCTGTTTTAAGTGATTATAAAAATATAGATGGAATGGAAAATCATAAAATAAATGAAAGTATGTGGGCAGTATTTAAGTGTATGCAGCCTTTTTCAGAAAACTTACAGAAAATCTATAGAAGATTTTATACTGAATGGCTCCCATATTCAGGATATACCTATGGAGAAATTGCAGATATAGAAATTTACCCTGATAATGATGAAAAGAGTATGGAAGTATGGTTTTCTATAAAATAAAAAAAATATTGTACTTTAAAAAAAAATATGATATACTCATTAAGTAAAAATATTTACAAATAAAAAAAATATCCAAAGAAAAACGTGCAATTTTTCTTTAAAATAAAAGACGATTTTTTTTTCGTCTTTTTTTGATTATTGAAAATAAAATTACTTTATGGAGGATATTTATGAAAGAAACTAAGTACATATTTGTAACAGGCGGAGTAGTATCATCATTAGGAAAAGGAATAACAGCCTCTTCATTGGGGAGACTGTTAAGAGAAAGAGGATATAATGTAACTATTCAAAAATTTGACCCTTATATTAATATTGATCCAGGAACAATGAATCCATATGAACATGGAGAGGTTTTTGTAACTGATGACGGAGCTGAAACAGACTTAGATTTAGGACACTATGAAAGATTTATTGATCAGAATCTTACAAAATATAATAATATAACAACTGGAAAAATATATCAGTCAGTTATAAACAAAGAGAGAAAAGGGGAATATTTAGGAAAAACAGTTCAAATAATTCCTCATATTACAAATGAGATAAAATCAAAAATAGAGATAGTAGGGAAAGCTAATGGTTCAGATATAGTCATAACAGAAATAGGAGGAACAGTTGGAGATATTGAATCTAATCCATTTCTGGAAGCTATAAGACAATTCAGATATGATGTAGGAAGAGAAAATGTTATCTATATTCATGTGACACTTCTTCCATATTTAAAAGCAGCAGGAGAATTAAAAACTAAACCATCTCAGCATTCAGTAAAAGAATTGATGGGACTTGGAATAAGACCAGATATTCTTGTATGCAGAACAGAGCACCCTATCAGCGATGATATAAAAAGAAAACTTTCTATGTTTTGTGATATAGATATAGATGCAGTAATAGAAGCACAAGATGCTGGAACTATATATGAACTTCCTCTTATAATGGAAGAAAAGGGATTAGCAAAAATAGCTTGTAAAAAATTGGGTATAGAAGATAGAGAAGTAGATCTTACACCTTGGAAAGAAGTTGTAGATAAAATAAAAAATCCAAAAGAGAGAATAAAGTTAGCAGTAGTGGGGAAATATGTTGAATTAAAAGATGCTTATATCAGCATAAATGAAGCTATAGAAAATGCAGCATATGCTCAAGGATATAAAGCTGACATAGACTATATTCAGGCAGAAAATCTTGATGTAAAAAAACTTGAAGGATACAATGGAATACTTGTACCAGGAGGTTTTGGAAACAGAGGTATTGAAGGGAAAATGGAGGCAATAAAATTTGCTAGAGAAAATAAAATTCCTTTCCTTGGAATATGTCTGGGAATGCAGCTTGCAGTAATTGAATTTGCCAGAAATGTAATAGGAATGTCTGGAGCAAATTCTACAGAATTTGACAAGGATACTAAATATCCAGTGATAGATATTATGCTTGATCAAAAAGACATAGAGAATCTTGGTGGAACAATGAGATTAGGTGCATATCCATGTGTACTTAAAGAAGGAACACTTGCAAGGGAACTTTACAATGAAGAGCTGATACATGAAAGACATAGACATAGATTTGAATTTAACAATGAGTTCAAAGATAAGATACAGAAAGCAGGACTTTTAATATCAGGGAACTCTCCTGATGGAACACTTGCAGAAATAGTAGAGCTTTCAAAAGAAGTTCATCCATTCTTTATAGCAGGACAATTCCATCCAGAATTTAAAACAAGACCAAATAATCCTCATCCATTATTCAGAGGATTTGTAGAGGCAATATATAAAAAGCAATATAACAAATAAAAAATATGAGGGTGTTTTTTCACCCTCTATTTATTTTATTTTAAAATAAATATGATAAAATAAAAAAATAGGTAAAAAAATAATATTAAAATGATATAATATATGAAAAACTAGAAAAGGTGAGACAATGATAACAGGAGAAATAAAAAACAAGGTAGATAAGATGTGGGAATATTTTTGGACTGGAGGATTGACTAATCCAGTAGATGTAATAGAACAATTGACATATCTTATTTTTATGAAAAGATTAGATCAAGAGGAAATGAGAAAAGAAAAAGAACAAAGAGAGCTAGCAGGACTTTTTGGGGAAACAGAAGTTAAATATATTTTTGATAATGATAATCAGGATATAAGATGGAGCAATCTTATTCAATTAGGAACTCCTAAAGAGTTGTTTGAAAAAGTAAGAAATAAAGCTTTTGATTTTATGAAAAATTTAGATGAAAATAAAGAAAGCTTATTTTCGCAGTATATGAAAAATGCTATTTTTAAAGTACCAACACCAGCAGTACTTCAAAATACAATGGATACAATAGAAGATATATTTAATATGCCACAAATGACAGAAGATAAGGATACTAAAGGAGACTTATATGAATATCTTTTGTCTAAACTTTCTACTTCAGGCACAAATGGACAATTTAGAACTCCAAAGCATATTATTAATATGATGGTAGAGTTAATGAAGCCTACAATTACTGATATAATAAGTGATCCTGCATGTGGAACTTCCGGATTTCTAGTTAGTTCGATAGAGCATATAAAGAAAAATTATAGAGAAGAACTAGCAACTAACACTGATGCATATGAACATTTTACAAATGAGATGATACATGGTAATGATACAGACGCAACAATGCTAGGAATATCAGCTATGAACCTTATGTTACATGACATAGTAAATCCCAAATTACAAAGAATAGATTCATTATCAATGGATTATACTGAAGAGGAAAAATATTCATTAGTTCTAGCAAATCCACCTTTTAAAGGAAGTATAGATGCTGAACTTCTTTCTAATACTTTAACAAGAATAGTAAAAACTAAAAAAACAGAACTGCTATTTATTGCTCTGTTTTTAAGAATGTTAAAAATAGGAGGAAGGGGAGCTGTAATTGTACCTGATGGAGTACTATTTGGTTCTTCAAATGCTCATAAAAGTTTAAGAAAAGAACTTATAGAGAATAATCAGCTGGAAGCGATAATATCTATGCCAAGTGGGGTATTTAAACCTTATGCTGGAGTTTCAACAGGAATACTTATCTTTACAAAAACTGGAAATGGCGGAACAGATAAAGTGTGGTTCTATGATATGACTGCAGATGGTTATTCTTTAGATGATAAAAGGAATTCAATAGATGAAAATGATATTCCGGATATAGTAGAGAGATTTAGTAACTTGGAAGGAGAAAAGGAAAGAAAAAGAACTGACAAATCTTTCTTTGTTCCTAAAGAAGAAATAGTGAATAATAATTATGATCTTTCAATTAATAAGTATAAAGAAATTATTTATGAAAAAGTTGAGTATGAAGCATCAGAAGTAATAATAGCTAGGATAGAGGAATTATCTAAGTCAATAGATGAAAAAATGAGAGAATTAAAAGTGATGCTGAATGAAGAATAGAATTATGACTTTAGGAGAAATTAGTGTTTTTATTAGAAATGGAGTTACAATAAAACAGAATAATCAAGAAAAAAGTGGATATCCAATAACTAGAATAGAGACTATTTCAGATGGGACAATAGATGAAAATAGAATGGGTTATGCTGGAATTTTTGAAAAAGAAAAGTATCAAAATTGGTTCTTAGAAAATGAAGATATATTGATTAGTCATATAAATAGTGAAAAACATTTAGGGAAAAGTGCGATTTATTTTGGAGATAAAGAAAAAATTATTCATGGAATGAATTTATTATGTTTTAGAACAAAAAAGGAAATAGTTATTTCTCAATATTTATATTTCTATTTTAAATCTTTGAATTATAGAAAAAATATAGGGAAAATAGCAAAAAAATCTGTGAATCAAGCAAGTTTTTCTATTAAAGATTTCCGAAATATAGAAATAGATCTTCCAAATATAGAAAGTCAAAGAAAAATAGTAAAAAAATTGAAAACTATTTATGAAATATTAAAATTAAAAGAGGAGCAAGTAAAAAATTTGTCCAAATTAAGTAAATGCCTATTTTTCAAGATGTTTGGGGATTTGAATAACAATTCGTTAAATTTACCAATAAAAGAATGGAAAGAGATTTTTTCAACAACAACAGGAAAATTAGATTCAAATGCTATGGTTTCAAATGGTAAATATCCATTCTTCACATGTGCTAAAGAAAGTTTTTGGATTAATGAATATGCTTTTGATTGTGAGGCCCTACTCTTAGCAGGAAATAATGCAGCAGGAGTTTATGATGTGAAGTATTATAAAGGAAAATTCAATGCATATCAGAGAACATATATATTACAGCTTTTAAATAATAAATGGAGCTATCTATTTTTTAAAAAGCAACTTGAAGAAAAATTAATATATTTAAAACAAGTCTCAAAAGGAACAAATACAAGATATTTGACTTTGGAAATACTCAAAGGATTGAAATTTATTGTTCCATCTTATGAAAAACAAGAAATGTTTAATAAATATATTCTAAAGATAGAAAAATCAAAATTTGAGATACAACAATCAATAGATGAAACACAAAAATTATTTGATAGTTTGATGGAAAAATATTTTGGATAGCTATCTCAAATTCAAACCTACTCTCCTAAAAATCAAAATTTGAACTAGGAGTAGTAGCATGATTTTAAAATTTTCAGAGGTTTTAGAAATAAAAAATGGAAAAAATCAAAAAAAAGTAGAAAAAATAGGTGGAAAGTATCCCATTTATGGAAGTGGTGGAATTATAGGTTGGGCAGATAGCTATCTTTGTGAAGGAAATAATATAATAATAGGGAGAAAAGGGAATATAAATAAGCCTATTTTTGTAGATAAACCTTTCTGGAATGTAGATACTGCTTTTGGTCTTATTAGTAAAGAGGATATTTTAAATTCTAAATATTTATATTATTTTTGTTTGAATTATAATTTTGAAAAATTAAATACAACAGTAACAATACCTAGTTTAACCAAAAATAATCTATTAAATATAAAAATTAATGTTCCAGATTTGAAAAAACAAGAAAAGATTGTTAAAATATTAGATAATATTAAAGAAATACTGTTAAAAAAGCAGAATCAAATATCTAGCTTAAATTTTTTGAGTAAATGCCTATTTTTCGAGATGTTTGGTAGTCCCATGGATAATTTTAATAATTGGAAAGAAGAAAAATGCATAAATATTACTTCTAAAATTGGATCTGGATCTACACCAAAGGGAGGAAATAAAAACTATAAAACTGAAGGAACTTCTTTTATAAGAAGTATGAATGTACATAATATTAAATTTAATTATAAGGAATTGGTCTTTATTGATGAAAAACAAAGTAAGAGTTTAGATAATGTTAAAGTAGAAGTGGAAGATGTTTTGTTAAATATTACAGGAGCTTCTGTTGCAAGATGTTGTGTAGTTCCACAAAATGTATTGCCTGCAAGAGTAAATCAACATGTTTCTATAATAAGATGTAAAAAAGATATTGTGAATCCAGTATTTTTATGCTATCACTTTACATGTAAAGAATATCAAGACTTACTTTGGAGTATTGCTCAAAGTAATGGAGCCACTCGAGAAGCAATTACAAAGCAACAAGAAGAAAATTTGAAGGTTATAATACCCCCAATAGAATTACAAAATAAATTTGCAGAAAGAATAAAGTTAATAGAAAAATCAAAATTTATATTGTCAGAAACCTTAAAACTCCAAGCTGAGTGTACATTTTTAAAACAAATTTAGTGACAAAAAAAATCTTTGTTGATAGAATTTGAGTATTACATTTACTTAAGGAGGCAGTAATATGGTAGATACTTTGATTCTAGAGATTAAACAAGATATGGCAGCAGTTTTGACAAATGGGCAGTTAGAACACTTAAATAATGTATTAGTACATTATTTGTACAATCTGGAGATAAGGAAAAAAGATGGAATAACAGAAGAAAAAGAGGAACAAAATGAAGGATTGCTTAAAAATTTTTTATCAGCAAAGCATGTAGAAGGTTGTTCTAAAAAATCATTAAAATATTACAGTGCAACAATAAAAAATATGCTAAATAAGATTGATAAATCTTTAAAGCATATTACTACCAATGATTTGAGAGAATATTTAGACAAATATCAAAGAGATGGAAATACAAGCAAGGTAACAATTGATAATATAAGGAGAATATTTTCAAGTTTCTTTTCTTGGTTAGAAGAAGAGGATCATATTTTGAAAAGTCCTGTAAGACGTATACATAAAGTGAAAACAGGAACTGTGGTAAAAGAGACATATACTGACGAAGCAATGGAAGTAATGAGAGATTCATGTAGATCTCTTAGAGATTTGGCTATTATTGATATTCTTTCATCAACTGGGATGAGAGTAGGGGAGCTTGTAAAATTAAATATAGAAGATATTGATTTCGAAGGAAGAGAATGTATAGTTTTTGGAAAGGGAGATAAAGAAAGAAAAGTATATTTTGATGCTAGAACTAAAATTCATTTATCTAACTATCTTAAAAGCAGAGAGGATAGGAATCCAGCTCTTTTTGTCTCATTGTTAAAACCTTATAAAAGGCTACAGATAAGTGGGGTTGAAATAATGCTGCGACAATTGGGGAAAAAGCTTAATATTTCAAAGGTACATCCACATAAATTTAGACGTACATTAGCAACAAAAGCAATAGATAAAGGAATGCCTATAGAACAAGTACAACAATTGTTAGGACATCAAAAAATAGACACTACTTTACAATATGCAATGGTAAGTCAAAATAATGTGAAAATTTCTCATAGGAAGTATATAAGTTGATATCTTTCTTCTAAACCAATATCTTTAAAGCTTATTATAAAGGGGTCAAAGCATTGGAGGGATTTTTTTATGGGTAATTTTGATTTTCTGAAAAATGACTTTAAAGATTTATATGAGGAATGTAGAGAGGCAGAAGAAAATAGTTATGTAAAACCAAGGACAAGTGTTTTTTATTCCAGAAGAGCACTTGAATTTTGTGTTATCTTAATTTTTAAGTTTGAAAAAATAATAAAACCATATGGAGATCAATTAAAAGATTTAATAAATAATTTTAAATTCAGAGAATTATTTGAAGAAAAAGGGCAATTGGATTCTCTGCATTTTATAAGAAAAATTGGAAACACAGCAGTACATGATAGTAAGGTTATAGATTATGAAATAGCATTGGAATGTTTAAAAATTTTGTATGATCTAACAAATTGGATTGGATATTGCTATGGTTCTTTAGAAAATGATGAAATAAAATTTAATGAAGATTTAATTTTTAAAGGTATTGTTAAAAATGAAGATGATGATGAATTTAATTATGAAAATGATGAAATTGAAAAGAATATAGAGAAAATAAAAGAAATTCCAAAGAAAAAACATAATACTCCAGTGCAAAGAAAAAATACAGATGAAATTACAACAAGAATAAAATATATTGATGTAATGCTTAGAAAAGCAGGATGGAAATTAGAAGAAAAAAATGTAAAAGAATATGAAATTAATGGAATATCTACTAATAAAAGTGGAAAAGGGAAAATTGACTATGTCTTATGGGGAGATAAGGGGTATCCTTTAGCAGTAATAGAAGCTAAAAGGACTATTCGTGATGCAAAAGTAGGAAGACATCAGGTATTAGAGTATGCTGAAGCAGTGGAAAAAGATTTTGGTTTTTTTCCAGTGAGATTTTGCACAAATGGTTTTGAAACTTTTATCTATGAAAATAAAGAATCTGTTGATAGAAGGATTTATGGTTTTTATAGAAAAGAAGAACTTATAAGAATTATAAGCAGAAGAGAAAATCAAAATAATGAAAAAATAATGCTGGAATCTATTGATCATAGTATAGCAAATAGAGATTATCAGATAAGAGCAGTAACTAAAGTATTAGAAAACTTTAGTAGTGGAAATAGAAAAGCTCTCCTAGTAATGGCTACAGGATCAGGAAAAACAAGAGTAGCTGTATCAATAGTAAATGCTCTATCAAAATTGAATATGATAAATAGAACTTTATTTTTAGCAGATAGGGTGGCTTTAGTTAATCAAGCAATGAATAGCTTTAAAAAATTTCTTCCAGATTTTACTTTATGTAATTTAGTAGCAGAAAAAAATAGAGAGAATGTAAAAGTTCTTTTTTCAACTTATCAAACAATGGCTTCAGAAGTTGAAAAATTAAGAAGTGATGGAACAAATAAATATGGAATTGGAAATTTCGATTTGATAATAGTAGATGAAGCTCATAGAAGTATATACCAAAAATATGGAGATATTTTTGAATACTTTGACAGTCTTCTTCTAGGATTGACTGCAACTCCAAAGGAAGAGCTAGATAGAAATACATTTAGTGTTTTTGGAGTAAAAACAAAAGAACCAACAGATTCATATGATTTGTTTGAAGCAGCAGAAAAAGGCCATTTAGTTTTACCAAAGGTAAAGGAAATTATTCTTAATTACCCTGAAAATGGAATAGTATATAGTAAATTATCTGAAGAAGATAAGGAAAAATATGAGAGTCTTTTTGATGAAGAAGAAACAATTGCTGAAGAGATAGATGGAGATAGTATAAATAGCTGGTTTTTTAATGAGGGAACAACAAAAGAAGTTATTTATAGATTGATGGAAGAAGGATATAAAATAGAAGGTGGGGATAAACTAGGAAAGACAATAATTTTTGCTAAAAATGATCGTCATGCAGATCATATAGTAGAAATTTTTAATGGAATGTATAGAAAAAATGGGGATTTTTGTCAAAAAATAACTACTAAAATAGAAAAAGTTCAGGATTTAATAGATAGATTTTCTAATCCTAAATCTATGCCTCAAATAGCTGTATCAGTTGATATGTTAGATACAGGAATAGATATTCCTGAAATATTAAACCTTGTATTCTATAAAAAAATAAGATCAAAATCTAAGTTCTGGCAGATGATTGGTAGAGGAACTAGAAAATGTCCAAATATTTTTGGATTAGGAGATGATAAAAAAGATTTTCTAATTTTTGATTTTTGTGGAAACTTTTCATATTTTGAGTTGGAAGATAATTTTGATAAAGCTGATCCTAAAATTTCAGAAAGTTTAACAAGTAGAATTTTTTCTAAAAAGGTAAGACTAATTCAAAAGCTGCAGAATTTAGAATATCAAATGAATGATAATTATAGTAATCTTTGGAAAGAACTTGTAGAATCAGTTTATAACAGTATAGATTCTTTGAATGAAGAAAATATATCTGTGAAAATTAAAATTCCATATGTAAAAAAATATAAAGACAAAGAAAAGATTTTACAATTAAGTGAAAAAGAAGTTGAAGAAATGATAGAGCATCTAAGAAAACTTCCTTTTGAAATTGATAGTAATAATGAAAAAGAGAAAAAATTTGAGAACCTTATATTAGAATCACAATTAAAATTAGCAGAAGAAAAGGATATAAAAAAAGAAAAAGAAGAAATTCAAGAGATGGCAAAAGCTTTAACAAAAAAAGGAAATATAAACCATATAAAAGAAAATGCAGGAGAAATATTAAAAATAATTAAAGATAAAGATTATATAGAAAATTTAGATATATTAGATTTGGAAAACATTAAAGATAAAATAAAACCACTTGTTGTGTATTTAGAGTCAGAACATATTAAAAAAATAAAATTTGGAGATTTTGAAGATAGTACAATAAGCATTGCAGATAAAGATATTAATTTTATGAGATATGAAAGTTATGATTTGAAAACAAAATTTCAACAATATCTTGAAGAGAATAAAGATAAGCTTGCAATAAAAAAATTAAGATTCAATCAACCATTGGATAAAGTTGATCTCACTCAATTAAAAGATCTCTTATATAAAAATGAAGAAGTTAGTTTTATAGATTTGAAAAAAGAATATTCAGGAGAATTGAAGAAAATAAGTGAACAATATAAAATTGAAAATCCTTTAGGGCTTTTCCTACGTTCTCTTATTGGTTTAGAGCAAGAAGCATTAAACAGAGAATTTTCTAATTTTTTAGATAGAGAAAGATTTAATGGAAACCAGATTGAGTTAATTGAAATGGTAATAAAGAATTTTGTAAGAAATGGAGCTTATGATAAAAAAGAATTACCAAAGATATCACAAAGAATAATAGGAATATCATTAGCAGAACTTTTTCCTAAGAGAGAAGATTTAGTAAAAATTAGTTTTATAATAGATAAAATTAATAATAACACAGAGATTCCAAATATAAAACTATAATAAATAATATAACAGTGATTCAAAAATTTGTTTTTGGGTCACTTTTATATTTATATAAGATTTTTTTTAACAATATCTATAATTTTAAAAATTTATTCGAAAAAAACTAGATAATGTGATAAAATAAAGGGAAGTCTTAACTAACAGGTGATAAGTATGTTTTTGCCTACAACAATGGAAGAAGTAAGAAAATTAGGATGGGATTCTCTGGATATAATATTAATATCTGGTGATACATATATAGATTCTTCCTATAATGGAAGTGCATTGATAGGAAAATGGTTATACAAACATGGATTTAAAGTTGGAATAATAGCTCAGCCAGATATCAATAGTGATAAAGATATCACAAGACTGGGAGAACCCAATTTATATTGGGCAGTTTCAGCAGGATGTGTAGATTCTATGGTGGCCAACTATACAGCAACAAAAAAGAAAAGAAAAAGTGACGACTTTACTCCAGGAGGAGAAAATACAAGAAGACCAGATAGAGCTTCAATTATATATACTAACCTTATAAAAAGATTTTTTAAAAATGGAAATGTTCTTGTAGTTTTAGGAGGAATCGAAGCAAGTTTGAGAAGAATAACTCATTATGATTATTGGAGTAATAATTTGAGAAGACCTTTGATATTCGATGCAAAGGCAGATATTCTTTCTTATGGTATGGGAGAAAAATCTATGTTGTCTTTAGCTCAGGCACTGAAAGGTGGAAGAGAGTGGAGAAATATAAGAGGATTAAGTTATATAGCTAAAGAAAAAAAAGACAGCTATTTGGAGCTGCCATCTTTTGAAGAGTGTGTAAGGGACAAGAAGGAGTTTGCAAAAGCTTTTGATATATTCTATCACAACTGTGATCCAATTACCGCCAAAGGATTATATCAGCTTTGTGGAGATAGGTATTTGATACAGAATCCTCCAAGTGAAAACTTTACTTCTGAGGAATTGGATGATATTTATTCTATGGATTTTAAAAGAGATGTACACCCTTATTACAAAGCTATGGGAGAAGTGAGGGCTTTAGATACTATAAGAACTTCTGTGACAACTCATAGAGGTTGCTATGGAGAGTGTAATTTCTGTGCAATAGCTATCCATCAAGGAAGAACAGTTATATCAAGAAGTCAGGATTCCATTGTAGAAGAAGTAAAAGGGATAGCCTCTGCTCCTAAGTTTAAAGGATATATAGCAGATGTTGGAGGTCCCACTGCTAATATGTATGATGTGGAATGCAGCAAGAAATTAAAGCTGGGAGCTTGTCAGGATAAGAGATGCCTTTATCCACATAAATGTCCAGCATTGAAAATAGATCATAATAGTCAGATAGAACTTTTAGATAAATTAAAAAAGATTGATAAAATCAAAAAAATATTTATTGCATCTGGAATAAGATATGATATGATTTTAGATGATAAAAGAAATGGACAGATATACCTTGAAGAAATAATCAAAGATCATGTATCTGGACAGATGAAAATAGCTCCTGAACATACAGAGGATAAAGTTTTAGCTCTTATGGGAAAGCAGGGAAAAGCTCCTCTGAAAGAATTTAAAGAAAAGTTTTATAAAATAAACAATAAATTAGGAAAAAAACAGTTTTTAACTTATTATTTAATAGCAGCTCATCCAGGGTGTGATGAAAAAGATATGCTTGATCTGAGAAGATTTGCCTCATCTGAACTAAGGATAAATCCAGAACAGGTACAAGTATTTACCCCTACACCATCTACATATTCTACACTTATGTATTACACAGAAATAAATCCTTTTACAAATAAAAAACTTTTTGTAGAAAAAGATAATGGAAAGAAGCAAAAACAAAAGGATATTTTAATTCCTAGAGAAAATAATAATAAGAGAAGATAAATAATTTTAATTAATAGGGAGGTATATAATGAAGCCTATTGTTGCAATCGTAGGAAGACCAAATGTTGGAAAATCAACACTTTTTAATAATCTGGTTGGAGACAGAATAGCTATAGTTGATGACATGCCAGGTGTTACAAGAGATAGACTATATAGAGAAACAGAATGGAATGGAGTGGAATTTGTTGTTGTAGATACTGGAGGTCTTGAACCAAGAAATAATGAATTTATGATGACAAAAATAAAGGAACAGGCAGAAGTTGCTATGAATGAAGCTGATGTTATTCTTTTTGTAGTTGATGGAAAATCAGGAGTTAATCCTCTTGATGAAGAGATAGCATATATTCTTAGAAAAAAACAAAAGCCTATCATCTTATGTGTAAATAAAATTGATAATTTCCTTCAGCAGCAAGATGATGTTTATGATTTTTGGGGACTTGGATTTGAACATCTCATCCCAGTTTCAGGAGCACATAAGGTAAATCTTGGAGATATGCTGGATATGGTAACTGAAATGATAGAAAAAATTGACTTGCCAGAAGAGGAAGAAGATGTCTTGAAACTTGCTATCATAGGAAAACCAAATGCAGGAAAATCTTCATTGGTAAATAGACTGTCTGGAGAAGAAAGAACTATTGTAAGTGACATAGCAGGAACTACAAGAGATGCTATTGATACCATAGTTCAATATAAAGATAATAAATATATGATAATTGATACTGCTGGTATCAGAAGAAAATCAAAAGTTGAAGAAAGTCTTGAGTATTACTCTGTATTGAGAGCTATCAAGACTATAAAAAGAGCAGATGTATGTATTCTTATGCTTGATGGAAAAGAGGGACTTACTGAGCAGGACAAAAGGATAGCAGGAATAGCTGCTGAAGAACTTAAACCAATAGTTGTAGTAGTTAATAAATGGGACTTAGTAGATAAAAATAAAGTTTCTATGAAAAGTATGAAAGAAGAGCTTTATGCAGAACTTCCATTTTTATCATATGCTCCTATAGAGTTTGTTTCAGCTCTTACAGGGCAGAGAACTACAAAAATACTTGAAATATCAGATACAATTTATGAGGAATATACAAAGAGAATATCTACAGGTATTCTAAATACAGTATTGAAAGAAGCTGTATTGATGAATAACCCACCTACTAGAAAAGGTAGGGTAGTAAAAATCAATTATGCTACACAAGTTTCAACTGCACCACCTAAATTTGTACTATTCTGTAATTATCCAGAACTAATTCATTTCTCATATGCCAGATATATTGAGAATAAATTCAGAGAGGCATTTGGATTTGATGGGTCACCTATTCTTATCAGCTTTGAAAAAAAGAATGCAGAAAAAGACTAGAAATAAAAAAAGCTCCCTTGGGTTATCCATAGGAGCTTTTATATTATCTTTTAGGGACTATTTCTATCCAGTATCCATCAGGATCAGTTACAAAATAGATTCCCATAGCAGGGTTTTCAAAAGCTATACATCCCATCTCTTTATGTTTTTTATAAGCAGCCTCATAATCATCAGTAACTAGAGCCAAATGAAATTCCTCATCTCCAAGATCATAAGGTTCCTCCCTATCTCTCATCCAAGTCAATTCCAAAGAGAAGTCAGTTTTTCCATCTCCTAAATATACAAGAACAAAACTGCCATCTTCTGCTTCTTTTCTTCTTACTTCTTTAAGTCCAAGAGCTTCTTCATAGAATTTTAAACTTCTAGGCAGATTAAAAATATTAAAATTAAAGTGGTTAAATGTAAAGTTCATATATTACCTCCTGATAAAAACATTGTATATATTTAGAATATATTAAACAGACGGTATTGTCAAATAAAAAAGAAGATAATTGAAAAGTCAGATTAATTTTAGAAGTATGGAAATTAGAAAAATTTGTGTAATTAGTGAAATAAATAAAACATAAAAAAATAATATATCTGAATAAAGTGGATTTATTATTTTTAGTTTTAATAACAAATATTTCTGTTGAAAAGATTCTAAAATTATATCTCAACTTAAAAGTTATCTTCTTAATAATTTTAAATATTATGTTTTTCTAAAAATTCATTGATTCTCTCTATAATGCTTTCTTCTCCAAATCCACCAGCTTTAGTAATGACATTTATAACAGTATTTTTTCCTACTGCTCTAGTAAATACTACACCTGGAAAGATTTCACTGATAGGGATTACATATTGACATCCTATATTTTTTAGGATACCCATAAGAGTATCTCCACCAAAAATTATTAGATTCTTTATCTCATGTTCCCTTATCAAATCAGAAACAAGTTGTCCTGTACTGTTTGCTATATTAGATGTTAATTCTTCCATGGAGATACTGTTTTTTTCTGTGTATTCAATAGCTTTTTTTATTACATCTTCTGAGTCAGAAGTTCTTAAAAGGAATTTTTTATTATTATTAATCTTTTCCTTAAGATATTCTTTATCAGTTATGTAATTGTCAGAACTTTTATAGTCCTCTGAAATTATATTGCTGAATTTCAGGCTATCTGAACAATAACCTATTTTTTCTGCATATTTGCATTGTTTAAGAGATGTAATATTTACACTTCCACATACAAAAAGAATTCTGTCATCATGGAAAATAATATCCTCTTTTTTAGTATCACTCTTGATATAGTGAGTAAGAACTTCTGCAAATCCAGCATTTCCAATAGTATAATTCAATTTATTTTTATTATACAAAACTTTTCCAATATTTTTCATATCTTCCATATTTTCAGAATCAAAAATATAGATATGTTTTTCTTTCTCATCTTGTGGATCAAAATCTTCATTTATATCTTTAACTTTTGCTTTTATTTCTGATTGTTTGTTTATTATATCAGGGATAAAACTTTCAGTTACTGGATTTAATATATCCATAGCAAATTGAGTTTCTGCTAATTTTATATTATCTACATAAAGTATTCCATCTTTTACAGTTCTCTTTCCTAATGGGAAAGCAGGTATAAATGAGACTTCATTAATATTTAAGCCTTCCATAAAACCTTCTATTTCACTTCCTATATTCCCTCTTAAAGTGGAATCAGTTTTCTTGTAGAAGAATTTTATTTTTTCTTTATCAAATTTAGAAAGGACAGATTTTACTCTTTCCTTAGCTTCATCAGCAGGAATATGTCTGCTTTCAGTATCAATGACTATTACATCTGTTTCTTTAGAGATTTCCTCAAAATTAAAATTTAAGTCAGTTGTAACAATAGCAGACATATTTTTTTTAGAAAATTGAACTCCTGTATCTAAAGCACCAGTTAAATCATCAGCAATAATTACAAGCTTCATCATAAGAACTCCTTATTGATTATTTCATTCCTTTTGCAGCATTTGCTTCAAGAACTTTTTTGATAGCATCTATTCCAGCTTCTGGAACCTGACAGAAAGGTTTTCTGCATTTTCCAACAGGATATCCAAGAAGAGATACAGCTGTTTTTACAATTGTATTTGGATTTCCAAATTTAAAACAATCTCTGAAAGAACGGATACTATCTTGAATTTCTCTTGCTTTTTCTAAATCTCCAGCTACAAAAGTGTCATAGATAGAAGCCATTGTAGAAGGGAAAACATTAGCACAACCAGCTATTCCTCCTCTTCCTCCAGCTAAAAGGCACCATAAGATAAGAGAATCATTTCCTGACAATACAGCGAAATCTTTTCTGTATCTTGTTTTTTCTATATATTGAAGCATATTATCAAAGTTTCCGCTGCTGTCTTTTACTCCAACTATATTAGGGATTTTACTTAATTTTTCTACTGTAGCAGGAGTTAAAGCATTTCCTGTTCTTGCAGGAATATTATATAGAACTATTGGAAGATCTACAGCTTCAGCTACTTCTCTATAGTGTTCATAAAGTTCATCTTGAGATGCAGCAGCAAAAGATGGAGTGATAATAGAAAGAACATCTATTCCTATCTCTTTAGCTTTTTGAGATAATTCTATTGTTTCCTTTGTACTTACACAACCAGTTCCCCCATAAACTGGAACTCTTCCTTTTGCTTCATCTACTACTATTTTTAAAATCTGTTCTTTTTCTTCACGGCTTAATATGTAAGCTTCTCCATTTGTTCCAAGAGGAAATAATGCATGTATTCCTGATTCAATCTGGTGATTTACTTGGTTCCTTAATTCTTTCTCATTTATTGTTTCATCTGCATTCATAGGAGTTAATAAAGGAACTATAACTCCTTTTATTTCTACATTTTTCATTTATATTTTCCCCCTCGATTAAATAGTAATTTCTTTTTCAAATTCTTTAGATTCTTCTGGATAATCCAATCTCATGTGAGTTCCTCTGCTCTCTTTACGTTGAGAAGCAGCTTTCAGCATGAAGTAAATAGACTCTGCTATTTGTAAAGTTTCTGTATCTTTGGATAATTCATCTTTTTCTAAGATATCAGCAATTATTTTCTTTGCATCTTCCAATAGCTTTCCATCTCTGTATATTCCTAAAGCTTTAACAGCTATTTCTTTTATTTGAGGAACATATTTATTGTATATCTCTTTGTCTATATTGTATTCAATAGGAAATTCTTTTTTTTCTTCTGTTTTCTCTGGAATAGCTTCAGCAACTGCCTGTCCGCAAAGTAATCCTGAAAGAACTGCCTGACTGGCTGCATTTCCAGCACAACGACAAGCTCCATGGATTCCCCCGCAAGCCTCACCAATGGCATATAGTCCCTTAACTGTAGATTCATAATTACTATCCACTTTGATTCCACCAGAGAAACTATGAGCCATAGGGCTTACCTCTAGTAATTGCTCATTAAGATCTACCCCATTTTCCATCAAACGATCAAAGAACCATGGATAAGCTTTCAGAACTTCTCTGTCTATATGTCTTAAATCAACATAAACTCCTCCATGTTCAGTTCCATTTCCAAGATTAACTTCTTTCCATATCTGTTTATTTAATAATGTTTTTGGTGAACCAGCCTCTCCCTGTGGTCTTACTTTAAGAAGAAATCTTTCACCCTTCGAATTCAGCAGATGAGCTCCTTCTCCAAGCATAGCAGTAGGACAAGGTTCTCCAACAGCTCCAGGAGGATATGCTACAACCATAGGTTCATATTCCAAGAATTCTACATCTATTAAATCTGCCCCAGCTTCTTTAGCTATTGACAGAGTATTTCCTTTGATATCCATTGGATAAGTAGAAGAACCAAATAGATTTCCTACTCCACCCCATGCAGCTATAACGATTTCTGAATAAACATTTTCTAAATTTCCATTTTTATCTTTAACTGTGATTCCATAGACTTTATTTTTCTCACTTAAAACTTTCACACATTCATATCCTTCATAGAATTTAACTCCTTTTTCTTTTAAAGAAGTTATTAACTTGTCAACAATTTCTACTCCAATTAACTCTTTAGTAGAGCATAGGGATCTTGGAAAAGTATGTCCAGATACATGTCTAAGTTTTGTAGTTCCATCAGGGTTCTTAGCAAATTCTATTCCCCATCTAGTAAGAAGATCATATCCATTCATTGTATTTTCAGCCATTTCATTTACAAGCTTTCTATTGGCTATTCTGTAACCTGCATTAAACATATCCTCTGCATATTTTTCTATGGTATCTCCATAAGGATTGTCAGGCAAAACAAAATTTATTGCAGCTATAACTGGACTTCCCCCATAACCCTTAGTATAAATTGCAATATCTTTTATACCAAGTTCATACATTTTTGCTGCTGATGCCAGAGCGGCTAATCCCATTCCAGCAATAACGACTTTGTGGTGTGTATAATCCATATTTATATCCCCTTTTTTATTATTTTGGTAATTTTAAAACAAGCTTTTTATATCTTGTTGAAAACTTTGTATGTCTTACTATTTTATGCCTATCAAGATTCTTTATCATTCTTTCATAAAATAATATTTTATCTATTATTATCTATATTACTCCTTATACTTCTACTGGAACTTTTTTCTTTTTAATAAGTCCAGTTGTAATGATATATATTCCAATAACTAATCCAATTATATCTGTTATAGTTTCTGGAGCTATCATACAGAGTGCACCAATAAAGAGAATTCCTCTGTTAAATTTATTGAGTGGAGCTACCATATATCCTGAAATAGATCCTGCAAGAAGATATGTTCCAAAGAACAGAATAACTGTAGCTTTAGCAATTTCTCCTGGAGTTCCCATTAACAGAAGTTCTGGATTGTAAACAAATACAAATGGTACCAAGAAAGCAACCAATGCATACATAAATCCTGTAAATCCTGTTTTTAAGGAATCTGCACCAGCTATTCCTGCAGCTGTATAAGAAGCAAGACATACTGGAGGAGTAATTTGAGCCATTATTCCAAAATAGAATACAAACATATTTGCAGATAATGGATTTACATTAAGCTTTATCAATACAGGTACAAAAAGTATATTTGATACAAGGTAAGCAGCAACTGTAGGAAGAGCCATACCAAGAAGCATACATCCAAACATAGCTATTATAAGAGCTATACTTAAATGAGAAGTACCTATTTTAGCGATTATATTAGAGAATCTTGTAGCAAGTCCTGATTGAATAACAACACCAATGATTATTCCACAGGCAGCAGTAGGTATAGCAATGTTAGAAGCTTGCTTAACACCATCTACAGCAGTATTAGCTGTTGTTCCAAGAGATTGATAATATTTTCCACCTTTGTAGAATTTACTGAATAAATTACAAAGTAAAACTGTAAATATACCAATCATTCCACTTCTCATCAGTGATTTTCCTGAGATAATATATACAACTAGAACAATTGCAGGAATTATCATATAGATTCTCTCAAGAAGAGGGTCTTTTATTTCGATAGTTACAGCTTCTTTATCAGAATCAATAGCTTCTTTTTTAGCCATGAATGTAACAAGGAAAAACACTGATCCATAATATGCAAGAGCTGGAATAATTGCTGCAAAAGCTACTGTTTTATATGGAACTCCAAGCATTTCTGCCATAATGAAAGCTCCTACTCCCATGATTGGAGGCATAATCTGTCCACCTGTAGAAGCAACAGCTTCAATAGCACCAGCCTGATGAGGTGCATATCCTACTTTCTTCATCATAGGAATAGTCATAACTCCAGTAGTAGATACATTGGCAACAGCACTTCCAGAGATCATTCCCATAAGTCCAGAAGAAATGATGGCAGCTTTTGCTGGTCCACCAGCACTTTTATTAGAAAATTTCATACCAAAGTCTATAAGGAGCTGACCTCCTCCACATTGAGAGAAAAATGCTCCAAATAGAATGAAGTAGAATAAACTTGTTGCAGAAGTATATAGAGGTGTTCCAAAAATTCCTCCAGAACCAAGCATCATAGTTTCAGTAAAGCTTCTCATATTTGTACCTTTGAAGTACAATATTCCTGGACAGTACATTCCAAGCCAATCATATATTATAAACAGAAGTATAAATATGAAAAGTATTTTTCCAAGAGTTCTACGAACAGCTTCAAGTAGGATTATTATACAAATAATAGTTGCCATTTTATCTAAACTAGTTACAATATCTACATATTGCACTCTAACACTGAGACGAGGAAATTCAACTATTGTATAATAAAGTAAGAAGATAATACCTGCAAAAAATGGAATATCTAATAGTTTCATCCATTTTTTTCCTGAATTTTTGTCAGCAGGATTTACTATAAAAATTACTAAAAGGGCTAAAATCAAGTGCAATGGATTTTGAAGCATAGGGTCCAATGGTTTTATTAAAGCCAAATATAATTGAAATCCAATGAAGATGACAACAATTATATTTAGAATATAATTTCGTATATTATTAGAACTTTTTTCCATTTTATCTCCTTTTTATATAAGGGTGATCAAAGATCACCCTTAGTATTATCACATTCAGTTAAATTTTATTTTAAATATCCTTTTTCTCTATAGTATCTTTCTGCACCTGGATGTAATTTTACTCCAGTTTGAGCAGGAGTTCCTGCTGTTGCAGGATTAAAGTAAGATAAAGCTGCAAGCTGAGAAGCAAGCTCATCCTTTCCTTCACAAAGAGATTTAGTTAAGATATAAGCTGTATCATCATCCATATTTTTATGAACTAAAATAACTTGTTGAGAACCAACAGATTTAATAATATTTGTTTGTCCATTCCATGTATTAGCTTCAATATCAATATAATCAAATCCTGCATTTGCAAGTTTCTTCAAAGTATCTTGACTTAATTGAGGGAAATACATAGCTTTAGTCATACAAAGTTCAGTAGTATTTGCCTGACCAGCTGCAACATGGTCAATAGTCATATCAGCTTTACCATCTTGAAGATAAATTTTTATAGCATCTCCACCTAGTAAATCAACACTTCCACCCCAAGATCTTATATCATCAAATGTAACACCAAAAGTTTCAAAAAGCTTAACTCCAGCTAGATTTCCAAGAGTACCAATTTTTTTGATAGCTATTCTTACTGGATATTTTTTTTCTACTAATTCTTCTACTGTTGTGATCCCAGTTTTATCAACAAATTCTTTTGTAAATAAAACGTTTAAGAAGTCATGTCCTAATCCACCAGCAATAGCTGTTGTAGATTTTGTAGGTTCTTTTCCTAATATTCCAGATTCTTCAGACCATTTTGCAGGACCTGCATTACTCATTATAATGTCACATTGTTCATTTTCCAAAACTATTGGAGCTCCAACTCCACCAGGAGATTCAGTAGTAAGATCAATATTTGAACCTTCAGGAAGCCCTTTTAAGAATACATTAGATATAGCAGATGCATATTGGTATGCTCCTGTTCCTACTTCTTGAGTTGCAAATGTTAAGTGTACTTTTTTTCCAGCTGCTGCCGTTGTTGCTGCATCTTCAGATTTTTTTTCACCACACGCTACAAATGTTCCGCATAAACATAACATTAATAACAATTTTTTCATGATTTACCCCCAATTTTATATTTTATTTTATGTTGTTTTCTGCTAACTTGATTCCATAGTCTATTGCATTTATAAGGCTTAACTCATTTGCAGTTCCAGTTCCAGATTGATCAAAGGCAGTACCATGATCTACTGAACTTCTTATTATAGGAAGACCTAAAGTTATATTTACACCAGCAACTGCTTCCCATTTTTGATCTTTTTGATTATATACAAATCCTATAACTTTCAGAGGAATATGTCCTTGATCATGATACATAGCTACAACAATGTCATACCATCCTCCACGAGCTTTAGAGAAAATAGTATCAGGAGGAATAGGACCTGTAACATTGATACCTTCCTGCTGAGCTTTTTCTATTGCAGGAATAATCTCATCTATTTCTTCTGTACCAAAAAGACCATTTTCACCACAGTGAGGATTAAGTCCTGCCACTCCAATTTTAGGATTTTTTATTCCAAGTTTTTTACAAGCATCATCAGCTATTTTTATAACATCATATACTCTTTCTTTTTTACATCTGTCACAAGCTTCTCTTAAAGATACATGTGTACTTACATGTACAACTCTTAAATTTTCATGTGCAAGCATCATTGTATATTTTTTTGTTTTTGTAAACTCAGCATAAATCTCAGTATGTCCTGAGTAATGATGTCCTGCAAGGTTTATAGATTCTTTATTAAGAGCATTTGTGATAGTAGCATCTATTTCATTGTTTTGTGCTAATTCTATTACTTTTTTTACATATTGAAAAGCTGCATTTCCAGCTGCTTTTGACACTTTTCCAATTTCAAAGTCTTCAGGATTTACAATTCCCATATCATAGACATCTACAGTTCCATGCTGGAAAAGAGCATCTGATATATTTTTGATAGAATGAATTTTTAGATTAGTCAGCCCTGTATATTCAATAGCTTTCTTCATTACTGAAGCATCTCCTATGATAACAGGTCTGCATCTGTCATAGATATCTTTGTTATTTAAAGCTTTAAGAGATATTTCAGGACCTATGCTTGCTGGATCTCCCATAGTGATTCCAATTATAGGTAGTTTGTTCAATTTTTTCACCTTCCTAATTTAAAACTTTTAAATAAATATTTTTAATATCATCTAAACTAAGTTCCTTTAAGTTGTTTGAAAGTAGTCTAGTTACTTTACTTCCAGCTTCAACTAAGAAATCAAGATCATTAATAGTAACTCCAAAATCTTTTAAATTAACAGGAATTTCAGTTACCTTAACAATATCTTTTATTTCATCTATAATGTATTGAACTTTTTCTTCAGAAGTATTTTTACTCATATCTGGTCTTAAACGGTCACACATTCTTGAAAATTGTTCTAAGCAGGCATCTTTGTTAAATTCCATTACAGGCACCATCATTATTGCATTAGAAATTCCATGAGGAATATGATACTTTCCTCCCAATGGATAAGAAAGAGCATGAACTGCTGTAGTTCCTGATGAAGTTATTGCTATACCGCCATAAAAAGCTCCCATAAGCATGTTTGTTTTTGCTTCCATATCATCTGGATTGAGATAAGCCTTTCTTATATTTTTGAATATAAGTTCTCCACCAGCCAGTGCATATAAATCACTGAAAGGATTGGATTTTTTAGAAGTAAGACATTCTACACAATGAGCCAGAGCATCCACTCCAGTAGAAGCAATAAGTTTTTTAGGAAGTTTTTCTATCATTGCTGGATCTAATATTACATAATCAGGAATAAGATTATTATTTACAATTCCTACTTTAAGTCCTTCTTCAGGAACAGAAACTATTGAATTACATGTTGCTTCTGAGCCAGTTCCGCAAGTTGTAGGTATCATTAAAGATTTTATCTGTTTATTTCCTTGAGATGGATCTTTTAAAAGATCTTTTACTGCATATGGAACATCTTTTAAAATTGAACATAATTTTGCAATATCCATTACACTTCCGCCGCCTACAGCTATAATAAAGTCGCTTTTATACTTATCTAATTCTTTCATAACCTTTTCTACATCATGATAGCTAGGTTCAGTCGCCAGATCATCTATTATATTATAATTTACTTTAGTGTTTTTAACTTTTTCTACTATTACAGAAAAGAAATAGTTTTCTCTAACACCTTTATCAGTAAATATTATAATATTAGAAACTTTTTCTTTATTTAAAATAGTTTCAATATAATCTACACTTCCTAATCCGCTATAGACATTAGAAGGGATATTTAAATAATATGATTTCATTTTTCCCCCTTGTAATTTTCAAAGAAAATACTTTTTGTTAAATGTCGACAATCAACTTTCTACTTGAATGATAACTCTTAAAACTTAATTTGTCAATAGAAAATAAAAAAATTATTCTGAAAAATTACAAAAAGGTTTTATATGAGTATGTTTATGCTTAAAAATGAATATAAGAATATAAAAACTAAGAATATAAAAAGGGCTAAACTTTGTAAAATACAAGATTTAGTCCCTGATAGTATAACAATTATATTTCATCACTTTTTAAAAGATAATTAATAAGAACTTCTCCAGAATTCATTATATGATCTTTCATTTCTTTTTCTGCTTTTTCTTTATTCTTTTCTTTAATTAATTTTATAAGATTATCATGTACTCCATATTCAATAGAAAGACTTGAATTTATTAGCATATTATATTTTGACATTCTCATATAAAGTTTTGTCTGAAGAACAAAATTCTCTATTAATTTTTGAAGTTTTGTATGATTTGATCTTTGACAGATAAGACTGTGAAAAGCTACATCACAATTAATAAAATTTTCTATATCTTGTTTTTTTAGACTTTCTGTCATAGTCTTAGAAAGAGATATCATAGCTTCTATATCTTCTGGCGTAAAATTATCTATAGCAAGTCTTACTGCCATTCCTTCTAAAAGAGCACGAAGTGAATAAGTTTCTTCTATACTTTTTTTATTTAGTGTAGCAACTGTTGCTCCTTTTTTAGGAATATATTCAACAATTCCTTGTGCTGCAAGCTCTCGTATGGCCTCTCTTATTGGAGCTCTGCTGATATTCATTTCAGTAGCAATAGTCTGTTCAATTATTTTTTCTCCTGATTTGAGTTCACCTGTAGCAATAGCTGTAATAATAGAATTTATTACTTCAACATATAAATTTGTATTAGTTATTGGCTTAAAAATACCCATATTCCTCTCCATTCTTGTATATTATAATCTTACTATTTTGTTGTTTGTAGAAAGTCGACATTTATATTTTTTTAAAAAAATTTGAAACATAAAAATATATTTTATTGTAAAAATCAATGATTTTTTAATTGAAATTTTAAAATTATTGATATAAATTATTGTAACATTTTTTTGAATATCAATCAACTTAATTAAAAATTAAAAATTAAAATAACTATAGAACTATATAAAAGTAATAGAAATTTTTTTAATATTTTTAAATCAGTTAAAAAATGAATAATAAAGTAGTTTTTCTTAATTTTTTATTGTTTGGGATATTAAAATGAATTTAATTTTTTAGATTAAAAATAAAAACTAAAAAATTTTGATTTTAGATTTTTAAGAAAGATGGTATAATATATAGTCGAAATTTAAAAGGAGGAGAAATATGAATATTTATTATATCTATCACAGCTGCTTTATAATTGAAAATTTAGAGTATGTTTTAATTTTTGATTATTATAAGACTCCAAGAAAGAAAAATCCCTTAATTAATATGGAAGACTTTATTATCAAGATGGATAAAAAAGTAATAGTTTTTTCTTCTCACGCACATGCTGATCATTTTAATCCTGAAATATTGAGATGGCAGGAGAAAAATCCGCAGATATCTTATGTACTTAGCAGTGATATAAAATTGAAAACGGTTCCTAACAGATGTTATATAGTTTCTGAAGGGAATGAAATCAAAATAGAAGGACTTGATATAAAAATGTATGGATCTACTGATGCTGGAGTATCTTTTTGGATAAAGATGGGAAATAAAGTTGTCTTTCATGCAGGAGATCTTAATTGGTGGTATTGGCCAGATGATACAAAAGAAGAAGAGGAATTTATGAAAAATTCTTTCCAAAAAGTAATAGAAGATATAAAGAAAAATAATGAAAAAATAAATATAGCTTTCTTTCCTGTTGATCCACGTTTAGAAGAGAATACTTTTTTGGGAGGAAAATATTTTGTTCAGGAACTCCACCCTGAAAATATTATCCCAATGCATTTTGGAAAAAGTTATAATGTAATAAAAGAATTTTGTAATGAGTTAAAAAGAACAGGAACTAAAGGTATAATAATAAGTGAATGTTTAGAAAAATTAGAGGTATAGTCTTTTTAAAAAAGCGCTAATTAGGATTTAGAAAAAATTTAAACATTGATAAACCATATATTATTTGATATAATATATGTTAAATAAAATTATGATAAGGAAAACGGGTATGAATTGGAAAAAAATGGATTACAGATTAGATAGTATCTACTTTATGCTGAAAACAGATAAAAAGGGAAAATATATAATACCAGTTTTTTCTGATGGAACAGTATTAGATAATTTAGATTTTATTGAGATAGATGATTATACAGATAAAACACAATCAATTCTTTCATATATAAAAGGAATAAAGGAAGATAGTTTTTTTATTGACTGGGAAAAAGAGTATCAGGAAGCTTATTTAAGTGAACATTCAAATCTTATTCCACAACTTATTGATAATAATAAGTTTGTTGATGAAAATATGGATAAGATACAATGGATAAAAGAGAATAATACTCTTTCTTTGATAATAAAGGAAAAAGAAGAAGAAGAGAATATATTATATACTGAACTTCTTTTAAATGGCAGTTTTAGTGATTTTGAAATAGTAAATGAAGAATTAGCTGCGAGAAATAATGTTTTTTATATTTTAGAGAATGAAGATAATGGACTCCACACTATAAAAGAGCTGGTAGGAAATATTTATAAAAAAGAACTTGAAAATTTTATAACTATAACTATGAAATACTTTAAAAATATAGAAATAGAGTATAAGGATTATAAAGTGGTACAAGGAGAAAAAAATACTCCAGTGCCTCAAATAATAATAGAAAAAATATCACAAGATAATAGTTTATACCTTCAGGTAACTATTATGATTTCTACGATGGATTATGAATTTTTAAAGAAAAATGAAATAGAACATACAGCAATAGTAAATAATCTTGAAAGAAAGATATTTATAAGTGAAGTTGATTTAAGCAGGCTCCCAGAAGCTATGGAAGAGATAGCTAAAGTATTAGCTAGATTGCAAAAAAATATAAAAATAAAAACTGGATTTTATGTAGATGAGGACAATCTTGTTATAATGCAGGAACGACTCGCTAAAGAGTTTATAATGAAAGAACTTTTGCAGCTTGCATCAAAATATAAAGTAGTCGGAACAGACAAGTTAAGAAAATATAACATAAAGGCAGTAAAACCTAAAGTAGTTGGAAATTTCAGCCATTCTATAGATTTTCTTGAAGGAGAAATAGAACTGGAAATAGAAGGGGAAAAATTTTCTATATTAGATGTACTTTCATCGTATAGAAAAGATTCTTATATAATGCTTAGTGATGGAACAAGTGCTCTTATCAATAGAAAGTATATAGAAAAATTAGAAAGGCTTTTTAAAGATAGTGATAAGAAAAAAGTGAAATTATCATTCTTTGATTTACCATTAGTTGAAGAATTGATAGAGGATAAAATATTTTCTCAAGAGATGAATAAAAGCAGAGATTTTTTTAAAGGAATAAATAATGTAAAAAATTATGAAATAGATTCGCCTAATGTAAAAGCTCAACTTAGAGAATACCAAGAATATGGATTTAAATGGCTGGCATATCTTATGGATAATAATTTAGGAGGTTGCTTAGCTGATGATATGGGCCTTGGAAAAACTCTTCAAGCAATAGCAGTTTTGACAAGACTTCATGAAGAAAAAGGAAAAAAGAGTCTTGTTATAATGCCAAAAAGTTTGATATATAACTGGGAAGGTGAAATAAAAAAGTTTAGCCCTAAACTAAAAGTAGGTATTTATTATGGAAACTTTAGAAATCTAGACATAATAAAAAAGAACAGTGTGATACTTACTACATATGGAACAATTAGAAATGATATTGAAACTTTAAAAGAAATGAAATTTGATACAATAATTCTTGATGAATCTCAAAATATAAAAAATATCAATGCACAAACAACAAAAGCAATAATGCTTCTTAATTCAAAAAATAGAATAGCATTAAGTGGAACTCCTATTGAGAATAATCTTGGAGAACTGTATTCATTATTCAGATTTTTAAATCCAGCAATGTTTGGAACAGCAGAGGAGTTTAATAATTATTATGCTGTGCCCATACAAAAAGAAAACGATCAAGAAGCAATTGAAGAATTGAAAAAGAAAATTTATCCTTTTATATTAAGAAGAGTGAAAAAAGAAGTACTCAAAGATTTACCAGATAAGATAGAAAAAACTATGTTTATAGAAATGAATGCAGAGCAAAAGAAACTTTATGAAGAAAGAAGAAGTTACTATTACAAAATGGTAAATAATCAGATAAGAGAAAACGGAATAGGAAAGACACAATTTTTTATTCTTCAAGCTCTTAATGAACTCAGACAAATAACAAGTTGTCCAGAAGCTAAGAGTAATGGAATCACTTCAAGTAAGAGAGAAGTTCTGGTAAACAATATAGTAGAAGCTGTAGAAAATGGACATAAAGTGCTTGTATTTACAAATTATATAAACTCTATAGAGAATATATGCGAAGATTTAAAAAAATATGAGATAAATTATCTTTCAATGACTGGAAGTACAAAGGACAGACAATCTTTAGTGGATAGATTTCAAAAAGATAACAAATATAAAGTTTTCATCATGACATTGAAAACAGGAGGAGTAGGGTTGAATCTTACTGCTGCTGACACAATATTTATATATGATCCATGGTGGAATAAAACAGTAGAAAATCAGGCAATAGATAGAGCTTATAGATTAGGTCAGGATAGAACAGTATTTTCCTATAAGCTAATATTAAAAGATACAATAGAAGAAAAAATATTGCAATTACAAGATACAAAAAGCAAGTTATTAGATAATTTAATATCTGAAGATAGTTCGTCTATGAAAGTACTTACTGAAAAAGATATTGAATTTATACTTGGAGAATAGATTACAGGGAGAAAATAAAATGGGAATAAGTAAAGACAGATTTAGAGAAGCACTGAATGAGTTCTACCCTAAAGATATTTTGTTTAGATTATATAACAGATATTTTCTGAACTGGATAGCCGAAGGATATATAGGAAGTAATTTAGGACTTTTTGAAATATCTCTAATTTGTGAAAATAGTAACAAACAAACTTTTATGGATTTGATAGAACAGGTATATCTTAAAGAAGAAGTGTTTTGCTCAGTGTTTGCAACATTAGATGAAGAGGTAAAAAAAGTCTTTGAAGAAATAATGTGGAATGAAAAGTTTTTTATTCCTTCTAAAGATAGGGAAAAGTATCTGAAGTTAGAAAATAACTATGATTTAAATAAAGATTTGAAAGAAGAGTATTTATTTTTTAAAGCAGAAAAAGATAATAAAAGAGGAGAATATCTATATATGGATTATGACTTAATAAGGGTGATAAGACAATTTATGATAAAACCTACTGAATATAATATAATTCCTTTAACTAAAATAGAAGAATGTCTTGTAAATAATAATGAAAAGGAATTAGCAGAAAATCTAAAGATTTATTTTGATTTCTATAGACAAGGTGGAATAATTCTTTCTAATAGCGGCAAGATATTGAAAGAATCAAAAGTTAACATGAAAAAATACTGTAATATTAATGAATATTATGAAAATTCAAAAGACTTGGATTTTTTAAAAACTGAAACTATAGCATTATTTTTCTTCCTAGTAAAAGAAAAATATATGAATGAAGATTATTTTAGAGTTTCTAATATAAAAAAAATAGTGCAGGATTTTCTTGATGGAGAATTGATACAAGAAGAAAATTATCATTATACTTCTTTATATTTAAATTATCTAAAAGGGGTAAAAAATATTTGGAAATCTAAAGAAGAAATAAAAAGAGGACTCATTACTATCAAAAAAATAATTGATGAGGTACCTAATGATAAAATAGTAAGTGTTGATAATATAATAAAAGCTATATTATATAGAGATGAATTCATCGAAATAATAGATATAAAAGATGCATATGATTATATTTATATAAATGAGGCTAATTATGAAAGAACAAAAATATTGAATTATGAAAGATATCTTTCATATGTTGTTATTCCTTTTATAAAATCAGTTTTATTTATACTTGGAGCAATGGGAGTGTTAGAATTATATTATGATTATCCTTCTATTAATAACTGTTTATATCTAAAAAATGGTTATCTAAGTAAATATGATGGACTTAAATATATAAAAATGACAACTTTAGGAAAATACTGTTTGGGAAGAATAGATGATTTTGACTTTGTCTGTACAAAAGATGAGGGAGAGGTAATCCTGGATGAAGATAGGCTTATAGCTACAATAATAGGAGATGTTCCAGTAAAAACTATGTTTTTAGAGAGAGTATCTCAAAAAATAGCTATGAATAAGTATAAATTTACAAAAGAGAATTTTCTTAGAGGGATAAATGGATATCGGGAACTTGAAGAGAGGATAGTTGAATTTAAAACAAAGATATCTGATGATCTGAATGAATTATGGCAGGGGTTCTTTGATGATTTAGTGGAAAAAAGTAGTGCTATAAGGGCAGAGCATCAATTTGTAGTATTAAAACTTAAAAATGATAGAGAGCTGATCAATACAATAACAAAAGATGAAAGGTTTAAATCTCTTTTATTAAAAGGAGAAGATTTTCATGTCCTTGTAAAAAGTGAAGATGTAGGACAGGTAGTTGATTTATTTAAAGAATATGGATATTATGTAAATTTTTAAATAATTAAGGATGGTAAAAATACTTTTCACCATCCTTTTATCTTTAATTTTCAAATAATGATATATAACTTATTTCATTATCATTATATTCAGCAAATATTATGAAATCATTGTCAAAATATTCAAGCTCTTTTCTTATTTTTAGAGATTGGAGAGATTTTAAAAACTGAGGATTTAAAGTAAGGTAATTAAATTTTAAATTTGCCAGTATTTTAAATAAATCAGAGTGAAGTTGAGCAAGAGAAGTATATTTTTTTTCAATATTTTCAATACATTTAAATGTTTCGGAAAACTTAATAATTTTATTTTTAAATCTATTTTCAGCATAATTTAAATCAAGAGCTTCTTCGAAAAAAATCTTAAAACCATTTTTAGGATAGTGTGCTATGCTATAGTTTACATTTTTTATTATATAATCATAAGTTTTATCATCCAGAGATTTGAAGACCTTTGTCCAAAGGTCTTTTTTTATGTCTGCTACTGAGATTACTGTTTCTATTTTTTCTATAATATTATTAGTAAGAGTTGCTTTTTCTTGTTCATTTACATCTTTTATTTCAAGAAGTAATCCTATGATTTTAGAATTAGATGAGTCTCTATTTTTTATTTTTGTATATTCAATATTTTTTTTAGTTACTTTTGAAATTTCTTTAAAGGCAGGTTTAAGTATCATTTTTTCAAAATCAAAAAATCTATCATAGGATTTTTCCAATCCTAGCAGATTTTTTAATTTATATATAGAAATTTCAATAGATTTATTCATAGATATATTAAATTTAAGAAAATTGTATAGAGCAATAGCATAATCATTTTGGAAAAAAAGTAATATATCGAAATCGTTTTTTTGAAAATAAGAATTTTTTTGAAAAATAGATTTAAATTCTTCAGTAAAAATTACTTTAATATTATTTTTTTCTATATGATAAGAGGAAATAATTGAAAAAGCACCTTTTTTTTCAATTAATTCTAATTTAAAAATAGTATAGATAATCAATTTTTCTGCAAGTTTTTGAAATATTTTGAGAATATTTTCCAATTCTCCCAACATAAGAAGTTTTTTTATTTTTAGTATTGGAACAAGAATATTATTATTTAATATATCTTCTTTGTCTTTTAATAAAAAGTCAAAGAGAATTTTTTCTTTTTTTGAAAAAATTTTATTAAATTTGATATCTATCTCTTTTTCACTTAAACTGATATAATCATTAAAATTTTTCTTCAAAAAAATTCCTCCTTTTTTAAATTATTTTATATGATATTTATAATTTTTTCTATTTTATAAACGATAAAATTTAAAGTTAACAATCGTTTATAAAGAAATGATAGCATGAAAATTCAATAAAATAAATATATAATTTAATAAATAATATAGGTAAATATAGGATTATATGAAAAATAACGACGAAAATTGAAAATTTGACAAAGTAAAATAAAAAATGTATAACTGATATCAAGAGTATAAGGTTGATAAAAACATTATTTGCTTCAAAACAATACATAAAATTAGGAGGTGTTTTTAGAAGTGAAGGTTATTATAAAAAATGGAAGACTTTTAGATACCAAAAATAAATTATATATGGCAAGAGCAGATATAATGATAGAAGATGGAAGAATAAAGAAGATTGAAGAAAATATTAAAGAAGAGGGAAGTAAAATAATAGATGTAGAAAATAGTATAGTAGCTCCTGGATTTATAGATATTCATGTCCATTGTTTTCCAAAGGGAACAGCAATAAGCTCTTTTCCAGATGAAATAGGAGTAAAAAGGGGAGTAACTTCAGTAATAGATGCTGGAACTTCTGGAGCAGATACAATAGAGGACTTTTACGAAAACTTTATAAAAAAATCAAAAACAAGAATATTTGCCTGTTTGAATATTGCTTATGAAGGTTTGAAAACTCTTAGTGAACTTAGTGATATGAAGAATATAGATAAAGAAAAAATAAAAGAATCATTAGAGAAATATCCAGAAGTAATAGTAGGTTTAAAAGCAAGAGCAAGTGGGTCAGTGGTAAAAGAAAATGGAGTAAATCCAATAGCAGAAGGGAAAAAAATAGCTTCAGAACTAAAAGTTCCTTTGGTAGTACATATAGGTAATGCTCCTCCAAAAGTAGAGGATGTATTAAATATTTTAGGAGCAGGAGATGTGGTTACTCATTGCTATAATAATAAAGTAAATGGATTAATAAGAGAAGGAAAAGTTATTAATGAAGTTAAAGAGGCAATAAAACATGGAGTTCTTTTTGATATAGGGCATGGTTCAGAAAGCTTTTCTCTAGATACAGCAGCAGAAGGATTAAAAGAAGGATTTGAAGCTGATATGATAAGTACAGATATCTATGAGAGAAATATGATAACACCAGTGGGAAGTTTAGAAAATACAATAAATAAAATGATATATCTTGGATGGTCAGTGGAAAAATGTATAGAAAAAGTTACATATGAACCAGCTAAAGCATTTAAATTGAAAAAGTTAGGAGAACTTAAAGTAGGTTATATGGGAGATCTTACTATATTTGATATAGTAGAAAATGGGAGATTAGAATTAAAAGACAGTGTAAATAAAGTAGTAACAGCAAAAAAATATATAAAAACAAAATATGTATTTATAAAAGATGAATTAATAAAAAAGGAGGATATTTAGTGAAAGATTTATTAAAAGATGTACAAACAAGATTAAAAATGACAGATGAGGAATTTAATATGTATCTTCCAGATACTGATCATACGGCTAAAATATTAGTAGAAGAAAATATAGAATTTCTTCCAGATTTTAAGCTTGTATTTTATGCACATATAGTAAGCCTTGCAAAAAGATTAAAAGAAAATATAGCATTAGATTGTGGGGATGATTGTCCAGAAGATGAAGTAGAAAAGGAGGCAATAGGAGTTTCAGAAAAAATAATTGTACCATTAGCAGAAAAATATGAAAGAGATTTAAATAGGATGGAAATAATACTTGCAGCCATTCAATTACAATTAGCAATGGAAATGCAAAAAGAAAATTAATTAATGATATAATATACTTTAGGAGGAAAAAATGGAAAAAGAAATTTTAGTAGTAATAGGACACAGACTTGGAAAAGGTCAAAATGTAGCAAAAGGTATAGAAGCAGCTGGTGGAAAAGCAATAGTTATACCTGGAATGGCAGCAGACATGAAACTTGGAGATGTAATGAAAGAAAATAATGCAACATTTGGAATTTCTTTCTGTGGAAGTGGAGGAGCTGGAGCGATAATGGCTCAAACAAAATATGGGTATAAAGCAACATCTCATTTAAGATCAGTAGAAGCAGGAGTTACAGCTATTAAACAAGGATATGAAGTAGTAGGGTTTGGGTTTTTAGATACAGAAGAATTAGGAAGAAGATTAGTAGAAGAGTACAAAAGAGTAAATAAAATGTAAAAAAATTTCAGGAGGCATGAAATGAGAGAGGCTAAATTAATTAGCGAAATAAAAAATATGAAAATAAAAGATTCAGGAAAAACAAAAGAGGAAGTTTTAGGAAAAATATTTGCTTCTTTCAGAAGAAAAGTCCAAACTGAAACAATAGGAGTTATAGTTAAGCTTGAACCTATTGAAACATATCTTATAAATATAGAGGAAGAAAAGATAACAGAACGATTTTTAGAACTTTTTATGCCAAGAGAAAAAACTGTATATCATATAGAAATGGAAATAGAATATGAAATCAAATATATAAAACTCTAAGAAGGAGGAAAATATGGTATTTATAGTCATTAAATCATTAATAATTGGATTTATAGGAGGAACAGCAATAGCAGCAGGAGCAGCTAGAATGTTCCATACACCTAATTCACAATCAATGGGAGCTTTTCGTACATTAGGGGAACTGAATGCATGTCAGGGAGATACAATGGCACATTTTTCATTTGGGTTAGGTTTTTTATTTAATGCAGCAGCAGCAGTAGTGGCAGCAGGAGCACTTACTCAGGATGTTTTTCATAGAGTAGTTCCTAATTTTGCAGCAGCAGCATTATTATCTAAAAATAAAAAAGTTGAAGAAACTTTGCATGATCCTATGAAAATGGGGATAGCAGGAGGATTTATAGGAGCACTTGTAGTTACATTTTTAAATACAGTAGCTTTCCTTATTCCAGCATCTCTTTCTCAAATAGCTAAGGAAATATTATCTCCAGCAGCGGCTTTAATGATCAATCCAGTAATGCCAATAGTATTTTGGCTTGCAGCTTTAGATGCTGGAAAGATAACTGGAGTATGGGCAACAGTTTTAGGAGGAATGGCCCATATGATTATGGGAAATGCTGTCCCAGGAATAGTTTTAGGTATCCTTATAGGACAGACTATTGATGAAAATGGATATAACAAATCTGTAAAAGTAATGATTACAATAGTAGTTATTCTGTTTGTTGTAATTGCTTACTTTAGAGGATTTTTCGCTAAATTAGGACTATAGTTAGATTTAGATTAGGAGGCATAAATTATGGAGAATAAAAAAAGTAATTTTCTATTAGCTGATATGTCATTTCCAATATTAGTAGGAATGGCATGTGCAGCAATATTTGCAGGAACTCATATGTATGTAGTACATAAAGTTGGAGCCTTTAATGAAATATTTGTAGTAAAAATGCTTGATCAAGGACTTAATGGTGGAGATTATGCAGCAGCAGCAGGATTTGCAGCGGGATTTCTTATTGCAAGAGTACTAGAAGGACCTTTAGTAGGATTGCTTGATATAGGGGGATCTTTAATGACTGGAGTTGGAGTCGGGATACCAGCATTATTCTTGGCTTCTGGAATAGAAAGTCCTGTAAAAAGTTTTCCTTTGGCTTTAATAGTGGGAGGGGCTATTGGTATTACTATTGGATTTATTATAATCGCTATAAGAAAAGCTATGCCAGATGGTATGTCAGCTGGAGGTACGGGAATAATGATGGGAGCTGGGAATGCTACTGGAAGATTTCTTGGTCCATTAATCATATTGTCTGCTATTCAATACAATATTCCAGCAGGAGTAGGATCATTTTTAGGAGCAGCTCTTTTTTATAAATTTGATAGACATATAGCAGGTGGAGCAATAATTGGAGCTATGCTTATTGGAGGATTAGCTTTACTTTTCTAAAATAATATGGAGATGAAAAAGTTATGAATATATATGAGAAAATAGGGTTAAAAAGAGTTATCAATGGGAGTGGAAAGATGACTGCTTTAGGAGTATCTAAAATAAGTGATACTGTAGCTGAAACTATGAAAGAAGCAGGACAGAATTTTGTAGTCATAGATGACTTAATGGATAGAGTGGGAGAGATGATATCTGAAGTTACAGGAGGAGAAGATACTTGTGTTACATCTAGTGCTTCAGCAGCCATTGCTCTTTCAGTAGCTGGATTAATAACAGGAAAAAGTCTTACTCTGATAGAAAAACTTCCATATACAACTGGATTGAAAAATAAGGTTGTTCTTCAAAAAGGACATGCTGTAAACTATGGAGCTCCAATTACTACCATGATAAGATTAGGCGGAGGAGTTCCAATAGAAGTGGGATGCAGTAATGAAGTAAAATATGAGCATGTAGAAGAAGCAATAGATGAAAATACAGTAGCACTTCTATATGTGAAATCTCACCATGCAGTACAAAAAGGTATGCTTTCTATAGAAGAAATGTCAGAAATAGCTAAAAAGTATCATCTTCCTTTGATAATAGATGCAGCAGCTGAAGAAGATATACACAAATATCTTAAATTAGGTGGAGATTTAGTAATATATTCTGGAGCTAAAGCTTTGTGTGGTCCAGCTTCTGGATTTGTTACAGGGAAAAAAGAGTATATAGATGCAATAAAGTTACAGTATAAAGGTATTGGAAGAGCTATGAAAATAGGCAAAGTGTGTATGATGGGTCTGATGAAAGCTGTAGAAGAATACTCAAAAAGAGATGAAAAAGCAGTAGTAGATGAACAAATGAGATTAGCAAAGCTTTTGATAAGAGAATTAAAAGATGAACCAAAAGTAGAAACAGCCATAGTACAAGATGAAGCTGGAAGAGAAATTTATAGAGTTCAAATAAAGCTTAATGAAAAGCTCACTGATATGTCAGGAAAAGACTTTATGAAACATCTGAGAGAAGGAGAAGCAGAAATTCATGTAAGAAAACATTATGCTAATCTTGGAATAGTAAATGTAGATATGAGGGCTCTTACTGAAAGCGATATCAAATTTATAGGAAAAAGAGTAAAAGAGATTTTAAAATAATCAGGAGGAACAAATGCAGACAAAAATCAGATTTTATAAAGATAGAGTAGCAGTAAATTTTCTAGCAAAAGATAAAAAAAATGGAGCAGATGTATTCAATGCAATAGATGGATATACAGCTATAGGGGTTTTATCAAAGCAGTTTGATACAGTAGAAGAAGGAATTGAATACGTAAAAGATTATATGAAAGATGTACCAATAGTTTCAGTAGGACTTGGGGCAGGGGATCCAGCACAATTTCAAAAAGCAGCTTTAATAGCAGCAGCAACTGATCCAGGGCATGTAAATCAGGTATTTACAGGAGCAGCATATGCAGCAGGAGCATTAAAAGCACTGAAAGCAGAAAATACAGCAGTAAATGTATTGATGAGTCCAACTGGAATAGTAGGAAAAGTAAAAATTTCAACTGGAGAATTGAGTTCAAAAGAGGAACCAGCAATAATAGATGTAGATATAGCAATGGCAATGGTATTAGATATGAGAGCTCAAGGAATAAAATATTTTCCAATGGGTGGATTAAAATCAAAAGATGAGTTAAAAGCAGTGGCAGAAGCTTGTGCAAGACATGGAGTTCCAATGATGGAACCATCAGGTGGAGTAGATTTAAGTAACTTTAAAGAAATTACGAAAATATGTCTAGATGCAGGAGTAGAAAAAGTAATGCCACATATTTATGGAGCAGTAATAGATAAAGAAAGCGGGAATACAAAAATAGAAGATGTAAAAGCAGTGTATCAAATGGTTAAGGAACTTTTAGATTAATATGAAAGAGATAAAATTAGTAATCTTTGATATGGATGGACTACTTCTGGATACAGAAAGACTTTCAAATATTGCCTGGATAGAAGCTGGGAAAAATATGGGAATAGAGATTACCTATAATATTCTGAGAAGAATAAAAGGTGGTAATCTTAAAAATGCAATCAGTGTACTGATGGACTTTTTAGAAGAAGAAGAATGTAAAAAACTTATTGAAGAAAAGAACAGAATACAGGTAAGAGTTATTGAAGAAGAAGGGATAAGGTTAAAAAAGGGAGTATTAGAATTATTGGCTTTTTTAAAGGAAAAGAAAATGAAAATAGCAGTAGCAACATCTACAGGAAAAGAAACTGCAACAAGAGAATTACAAGACACAGGAATATATAAATATTTTGATGAATTTGTTTTTGGAGATGAAGTGAAGAATGGAAAACCAAATCCAGAAATATTTCTTGCAGCATGTAAAAAATTTGATATTTCTGTGGAGAATGCCATAGTTCTTGAAGATTCTGTATTAGGATTGAAAGCGGCTGTTTCAGGAGGAATAAAATGTATAGTGGTAGAAGATACTGTACAGCTTACTGAAAAGGAAAACAGACTGCCATATAAAAAGTATGAAAGTCTGTTGGAAGTGAAAAATTTCTTTAAAGAAGTAATATAAATGGGGAAAGAAAAAGAGAAGCAGTTGATTTTAATATCAACTGCTTTCTTTAGTTTTGTTTTAATGATAAAATATAGTTTTGAATAGAATTTAAGAAAAATTAATAAAATTTATGGTATAATATATCATTAAGGAAAAATAAACTCTAAAAAAGGAGGAGATATTTTTATGATAAAAAACTTTGTTCATCTTCATCTTCATACTGAGTACAGCCTCCTTGATGGAGTAGGAAAAATAGATGATTATTTAGATAGAGCAAAAGTGCTTGGAATGCATGCAGTAGGGATAACAGATCATGGAAATCTTTTTGGAGTGCTGGAATTTTACAAAAAAGCAATAAAAAAAGGAATAAAACCAGTAATTGGTCTAGAAGCATATGTATCTGAATTTTCTATGCTTGAAAAAGAAGGAAGAATATTTCATCTGGTACTTCTTGCTGAAAATAATAAAGGATATCAAAATCTTCTTAAAATAAGTTCAGAAAGTTATATTAAAGGTTTTTATTATAAACCAAGAATTGACAAAGAATTTTTAAAGACTCATAGTGAAGGGATAATAGCTCTTTCAGCTTGTATGCAGGGAGAAATTCCAAGAAGAATTCTGGATAATGAGAGTGAAGAAAAAGTAGATGAAACAGTAAATGAATACATAGATATTTTTGGAAAAGATAATTTTTATATAGAAGTACAAGCAAATGGAGTAAAGGGACAGACAGCTCTTAATGAAAGACTCTATGATCTAGCTCAGAAACACCATTTAAAAATGGCAGCAACAAATGATACTCACTATGTAAATGAAGGGGAACATACTCTTCAAGATATTCTAATATGTGTTCAAACAGGAGCAAAAGTATCTGATGAAAAAAGAATGAGAATAGAAACAGATGAGCTTTTTCTTAAAAGCAGAGAACAAATAATAGATGGATTAGGAGCAAAATATCTGGAAGCGGTAAATAATACTTCCAAAATAGCTGAAAGGTGTAATGTAGATATAGAGTTTGGAAAGTTTAAATTTCCAAATTATAAAATACCATCTTGTGTAAAAACAATAGAAGAATTTTTGAAAAAGCTTGTATACTTTGGTCTTTCTAAAAGGTATCCTCGTGGATTGACAATATCAGTTTTAGAAAGAGCAGAATATGAATTATCAGTTATAGAAAAAATGGGATATGCTGCATATTTTGTAGTTGTATGGGATTTTATAGATTATGCAAAAAGAAATAGAATTCCAATAGGACCAGGAAGAGGATCAGCTGCTGGAAGTCTTATAGCCTATGCTCTTGGAATAACAGAACTTGATCCATTAAATTATAACCTTATCTTTGAAAGATTTTTAAATCCTGAAAGAATATCTATGCCAGATATAGATATAGATATTTGTCAAGAAAGAAGACAGGAAGTAATAGAATATGTTATCAGAAAATATGGAGAAGATAAAGTAGCCCAAATTATAACTTTTGGAACGATGAAAGCAAGAGCAGCAATAAGAGATGTGGGAAGGGTTATGGATACACCTCTTTCTAAGATAGACAGTGTTGCTAAATTAGTTCCATTTAATGCAACTATACAACAGACACTTAATAATGTAGAAGAATTTAAAAATCTATATCTTAATGACCCAGAGATACAAAAAGTAATAGATATATCTGCAAGATTGGAAAATAAAGTGAGACACGCTTCTGTTCATGCTGCTGGAATAGTTATAACAAAAGATCCTTTGACAGATACAGTTCCATTATATAGTGATAATAAAAATAAAGTAGTATCTACACAATATCAGATGAAAGAACTGGAAGATCTTGGATTACTGAAAATGGATTTTCTTGGACTTAGAAATCTTACTAATCTGCAAAGAACAATAGATTATATAAAAGAAGATTTAGGAGAAGATATAGCACTATCAGATATACCTCTTAATTCTAAAAAGGTATATGAAATGCTTTCTAGGGGAGATACATCTGGAGTCTTTCAGTTGGAATCCCAAGGAATAAGAAAAATATTACTAAAATTAAAACCAGATAGGTTTGAAGATATAATAGCTCTTCTGGCTTTATACAGACCAGGACCTTTAGGTTCAGGAATGGTAGATGATTTTATAGATGGAAAGAATGGAGCATCAGAAATAAAATATCCTCATCCTTCTCTTGAACTTACTTTGAAAGAAACTTATGGGGTAATACTTTATCAAGAACAGGTAATGAAAATAGCTAATATAATGGCAAATTATTCTCTGGGAGAAGCAGATTTGTTAAGAAGAGCTATGGGTAAAAAAAATATCCAGATAATGGAGGAAAATAGAGAAAAATTTGTAGAAAGATCTATAGCAAATGGATATACAAAAGAAAAAGCAATAGAGATGTTTGAATTGATAGATAAGTTTGCGGGATATGGATTTAATAAGTCTCATTCGGCAGCATATGCTCTTATAGCTTATTGGACAGCATACTTTAAAGCTTATTATATGAAACATTACTATGCCTCTCTTATGACTTCAGAAATGAGTCATGTGGAAGACATAGCTTTTTATATGGAAGATGCTAGAGCTCACAATTTAAAATTACATTTACCAGATATAAATAGGGCAAGTCCAAAATTCATAGTGGATAAAGAAGGAATAATCTTTTCTCTTGCAGCTATAAAGAATGTAGGAGAAGGTGTATCAGGAAAAATATTAGAAGAATATAATGAAAATGGAGAATATAAAAACTTTGAGGATTTTGTAGTTCGTACAAGAAAACATGGTTTAAATAAAAAAGCATTAGAATCTCTTATACTAGCAGGGGCATTAGATGCTCTTCCAGGAAATAGAAGGCAGAAATTTGAATCAGTGGATAAAATATTAGACTATGCAGCAAGAAAGATAAAAGAAGATGAAATACAGCAAATGAATCTTTTTGGAGAGGCTAAATCTTCCCTTGGTGTTTTTACTCTTCCACAAGTGCCAGAATATTCTTTAGAAGAATTACTAGCAAGGGAAAAGGAATATCTTGGATTCTATTTCAGTGCCCACCCATTAGATAATTATAGAAGACTAATAGAAGTTTATAGACTTTCTAAAATATCAGAACTGAAAGAGGAAAAATCTGTACAGATTTTCAGAACATGTGGTATACTTAGAGAGATTAAAAAAATAGTTACAAAAAAAACTGGACAAATTATGTGTTTGTTTGAATTAGAGGATTATTATGATAAAATAAATTGTGTAATTTTTCCTAGAGATTATACAGAAAATGCTCATATGTTTATAGAAGGGAAAATTGTATATATTGAAGGAACTGTACAGACAGATTATTTCAAAGGAGAAGAAACTAAAAAACTAATTGTAAAAAACATAAAATTTTTGGATGATATAGTGAGAGACAAGAAATTTACTGCCTATATACTTTTAAAAGAAGAAGATAAAGATAAATTCAGCAGATTGAAAAAGATAATTCTCTCTTATCCTGGAGATACAAAGCTAAATTTTGCAATAAAAACAAAAACAGTTAAAGAAATAAGAGCTACTAAATATAAGATAGCTCCATCAAGATTGTTTATAGATGAAATCATAGATTTGATCGGAATTGATAAGCTTACTATAAAATAACATATGTAATTTTTATTGAAATAAAAGTCTTGTAGTGGTAAAATATAAAAAAATAAGGAGGTTTTTATGAGGGGAGATATAAAGGCAGTTGAAGAATTAATGAAAGTTCTGCATGAGCAGAAGCTTACAGAGATATCATATGAGGATTCTAATTTTAAGGTTACAATTAAAGGACCCCTTACTGCAGCAGTAAAAAAAGAAATAGTAAAAGAAAGTAAAGTTATAGAAAATAAAGAAACAGTAAATTCTAAAGAGGTACTGTCTGATCATATAGGAAGATATTTTTATATGAAAAAGAATGGAGAGCCTGTAATAGAAGTGGGGCAGAAAATAAAGACTGGACAGGAAATTGGATATATTTCAACAGTTGGAGTGAATACTACTATTACTTCTAGTTATTCTGGAATTATAGAGGAAATATATATTGAAAATGGTAATCCAGTAGATTATGGAAGACCACTATTAAAGATCAAAATTTAATAATCTGAAATGATTTAGATTACCAGGAGGAAAGAAAATATGTTTAAAAAAATACTTATTGCTAATAGAGGAGAGATAGCAGTCAGGATAATAAGGGCAGCAAAAGAATTAGGAATAAAAACAGTTGCTGTATATTCAGAAGCTGATAAGGAAAGTCTTCATGTAATTCTTGCAGACGAAGCTGTCTGTATAGGAGGAATTTCAAGCTCAGAATCTTATTTGAAGATACCTAATATAATAGCAGCAGCAGAGATTACAGGTGCAGATGCTATTCATCCAGGTTATGGATTTCTTTCCGAAAATGCGAGATTTGGAAAGATTTGTGAAATGCACAATATAGCTTTTATTGGACCTAGACCTGAATGTATAATAAAAATGGGAGATAAGGCTACTGCCAGAGCTACTGCTATAGAAAATGGAGTTCCAGTAACTAATGGAACTGGAATAATTAAAAGTATTGCAGAAGCTAAAAAAGAAGTAAATGAGAGGATAACATACCCTGTAATGATTAAAGCCACTGCTGGTGGTGGAGGAAAAGGGATGAGAATTGCCAGAAATGATGAAGAATTAGCTGCAAATATAGTAGCTGCTCAAAATGAAGCAGAATCAGCATTTGGCAATCCAGATGTATATATAGAAAAGTTTGTAGAAGATCCTAGACATATAGAAATCCAGATAATGGGAGATAAACATGGAAATGTTATCTATCTGGGAGAGAGAGATTGTTCTATCCAAAGAAGACATCAGAAGCTGATAGAAGAGGCTCCATCATTTTCTTTGCCTTATGGTATCAGAAAAGCTATGGGAGAGGCAGCTGTAACTCTTGCTAAGGCCATAAATTATGATTCAGCAGGAACTTTAGAATTTCTTGTTGATAAAAATAATGATTTCTTTTTTATGGAAATGAATACAAGAGTACAAGTAGAACATACTGTAACTGAAATGGTAACAGGTGTTGACATTATAAAGCTTCAAATAAAAGTAGCAGCAGGAGAAAAGTTAAATATAGCCCAAGATGATGTTATATTATATGGACATGCTATTGAATGCAGAATTAATGCAGAAGATTCTGAAAATGATTTTCTACCATCACCAGGAGTGCTTACAAAATATATTGTTCCTGGAGGAAATGGGATAAGAGTGGATTCACATTCATATCAAGGCTATGAAATCAGTCCTTATTATGACTCAATGATAGGTAAATTAATCGCTTTTGGAATAAATAGAGAAGAAGCCATTGCAAAAATGAAAAGAGCATTGAGTGAGTATATAATTGAAGGAATAGATACAACTATTCCATTTCATTTAGAAGTTTTCAATAATGAATTATACCTTGAAGGAAAAACTTCAACTAACTTTATAGAAGAAAATTTTTCTAAAAAAAATAATTAAATATAGTTTTTTTTAACAAAATTAGATATAATAATGGTACATAGTACATGGAGGTGTTTTTAATGAATGAATTAGGAAATATAAGAATAGCTGATGATGTAGTGAAAACAATAGCTGCAAAAGCTGCAGGAGATGTAGAAGGTATCTATAAACTTGCTGGTGGAGTAGTAGATGAAGTTAGCAAAATGTTAGGAAAGAAAAGACCAACTAATGGAGTAAAAGTAGAAGTAGGAGAAAAAGAGTGCAGCATCGAAGTATTTGTAATCGTAGAATTTGGATATCCAATTTCAGAAGTAGCTCATGAAGTTCAAAAGGCTGTATTAAAAGCAGTATCTGAATTAAGTGGACTAAAAGTTGTTGAAGTAAATGTATATGTTCAAGATGTAAAAATCAGAACAGAAGAAACTTCTGAAGAAGAGGAAGAGACAGAAGAAGGATTATAATATAAAGAGGCGTCTCAAAGCGCCTCTAAACTTTTATTAAAGGTGGTATTATTATGACTAATAAATTTTTATTTTTTCTAGGGTGGGTAGGAATATTTATACTATCAATTACTGGAATAGTATGTATTGTAATGCCGGATTTTATTGTAAAATTTAATCCATTAGATTCAACAAAAACCAATGTTGCTATAGTTGTTATATGTGTTGCATATTTCTTGTTATGTATTTTAAAATTTTTCTCTATGTTTGAAAAAACAGGTGATTATGAAATAAAAACAGAAAATGGAAAGGTTACCATATCAGCAGCTTCTGTTACTAATTTTGTAAAAGAAATGCTTTCTAGAGATAAAGATGTAGAAGGAATAAAAGTTTTTACAGGAAAAAGAGGGAAAAAATTCTTTGTAAAAATAAAACTTGATATGCTTACAGATGGGAATATTGCAGAAAAGACTGCTTCTATTCAAGATGGAATAAAGAATAGATTATCTGATAAAATGGGATTAGACGTTGATACTGTTGAAGTACAGATTTCTAAGTTGTCAATAAAATCTTCAAATACTTCAGAAGAATAGAGGTGATCATATATGTTAGCTGAGATGCTTGAAAAATTGATGGTATCCCTTGTAAATAACTGGAGAAAATATTTAGGATGTTTTATAGGATTTGTTTTAGGAGTTCTTCTTGTAGAGTATGGTCTTCCTAAAACAGTTTTTATAGTTGTTTTAAGTATTGTAGGTTATAAAACTGGAGATATAACATTTATAAAAAAGATTAAAAAGTTTATATCAGAGAAAATAAAAGATGATTAGAAAGGAAAGTTAATGAGCAGAAGATTAGCAAGGGAAGAGTTATTTAAATTGGTATTTGAAGGAGAAATAAAAGAAGAAAATACGAAAGATATATTGGAAAGTTATTTAAAAAGAGAAGAGATTCTTCAAAATGAAAATGAAATAGCTTTTATAAAAAAATATATGAATGGAATAGCTGAAAATAATGACAAGATTTTAAAAATAATAGAAGAAAAAATAACAGGATGGAGCTTTGAAAGAATTGGAAATGTAGAAAAGGCTCTTTTAAAAATTTCTGTATATGAGATCTTGTGTGAAGATACTCCATATGAAATAGTTATAAATGAAGCAGTAGAACTTGCTAAGATATATGGAGATGAAAAGACTTCTGAGTTTATAAATGGAGTTTTGGCAAAAATAGTAAATAATTAAATATAATAAAAAGATTAAACAGCCATTTTTGGCTGTTTTTTTTAAATATAATTTAGAAATAAAGGTATTTGTAATAAAAGCACCTAGAAAAGCAACTCTCAGTTGGTAGAATAATACATTATGATATGGTAAAATTATAAAAGATGAGCAAAATGATAAAGGAAGGGGAAAGATGATAGAATTAGAAAAACATCCAGTGGAAACAGAGGCTGGAGATCAATTTAGAGAGTGTATTATAATGACAGCTTCCAAAAGTGAGAAATTAAAAATGAGAGAACTTTTAGAGATGAGTAAAGAAATTGGATTTTTGGTAGATGAACCTCAACATATGGATTATTTTGATCCTTTTGCTATTATGTTGGTAGAGCTTTTTACAGAATATCAAGAATATGGAAAATTTCCAATTTGGACATATAATATGGATGATGTCAAAGAAATTGTCATAGATGAGGAGACAAAAGAGTTTCTTTTACAGATTCTTAATGATATTTATGATGAAAGAAAAATAGAGACAAAAGAGAGAGATTTTTGTATTCAATGGAAGAAAACTGGAATGACAGAAGTATGGAAAAGGTATATAGAATCTTTAATCCATTCTTTAAAAAGATCTATTCCTTATAAAGAAACAGAAGATGAAATAGCTGAAAGAAAAGAAAAAGAAGAAAATGAAAAAAAATCAGGGAAAGGAGTAGTTTTTGTTTTTGTATTAATGTTTGGAATGATATTCTTAATGGGAAGTTACATATTATATATGACAACAATACTTTTAAAAACAGGAAAAATTCTTCAAGGGGTAGTAGCATTATTATTTTCTGGAATAACTTTATTTTTTTCTGGAAAATTGTTTTTAGGTTTTTTTAAGGAGTTATTCAAATAAAAAACTATAACATAAGGGGAGAATAAATGATAAAAAAAATACATATAGAGAAAGTATACAGAAAGAAAATTATGTTTAGAATAAAAATAACTATTATGATGTTAGTAATATCTATGATAATAGTGCTGTATTATAGGTATAAATAAACTTTTATATCATGAAAAATAGATAAGAATAAATTATGGTTACTATTAAAATAATTTAAAATAAAGTATAATATATTCAAAGTGATTTTATAATTTTATAGAAAAGAGGGATACATATGAGAAAAATATTACTTTCAGTATTCATATTTTCTCTGAGTATAATGGCTGTAGCTATTAGTGGAAAAGTAATAAAAGTATCTGATGGAGATACTATCTTGCTTCAATCAGGAAGTCAGAGAATAAAAGTGAGAATGTATGGAATAGATGCTCCTGAACTAAAACAAAATTATGGAGAAGTTTCTAAAAATTATTTAGAAAAAAGGATATTAAATAGAAATATTGATTTAAAAGTGATAAATGAAGATAAATATGGTAGAAAAGTAGGAAAAGTATTTTATAAAAATAAAGATATAAATTTAGAAATGATAGAAACAGGAAATGCTTGGTTTTATGAATACCATGCTAAAAGAGAAAAAGAGTATAGAAAAGCATTTAAAAGTGCTCAGGAACAAAAATTGGGATTATGGAAAGATAAAAATCCACAAAACCCAAGAAGCTTTAGATTAGAAAATAAAAGAGAGGATTAAAAGTGTGAAAAAAGAAATAAAAAGATTTAGAGAATTAATTAAAGAAAAAAAACTTATAGATTCATCATTAGGAATATTACAGTGGGATTTGGAAACAACTACTCCAAGGAAAGGAAAAGAACTTCTTTCTGAAATGGTAGGATATTTGAGTATGAAAGGCTATAATATTGTTACATCAGAAGAATTTTTGAGCCTTGTTAACTTTTTAAAAGAAAATGAAAAAGATTTAGATGATATTCAAAGAAAAGAAATAGATAATATGGCTGAAGAAATAGAAAAAATAAGTAAAATACCTCCTCATGAGTATCAAGAATATTCAGAATTAACTGCTAAAACTCAAGGGATATGGGAAGAAGCAAAAGCTAAAAATGATTTTAAAATGTTTAAAGAAAATTTGAAAAAAATATTTGAATTTAATATAAAGTTTGCAGAATATCAAGGAAAAAAAGATAAAAAAATATATGATATAATTTTAGATGAATATGAAAAGGGAATGACTACAGAAAAATTGAATGAATTTTTTAGTGGATTAAGAGCAGAAATAGTTCCACTTTTAAAAAAAATAATGGAAAAAAAGAAAATTAATGAAAAATCGTATATAAATGAAAAGGTAACTATTAGTGAACAGAAAAAATTTAATAGATTTTTGAGTGAATATTTGGGATTTGATTTTGATAGAGGAGTAGTAGCAGAAAGTGAACATCCATTTACATTGAACTTAGATAAAAATGATGTAAGGCTTACTACTAAATATACAGAAGATATTCCTTTTTCCTCAATATTTAGTACTATTCATGAAACTGGGCATGGGATATATGAACAACAGATTGGAGATGATTTACTGGGAACTACTTTAGCTACTGGGGGTTCTATGGGGCTTCATGAGTCACAATCAAGATTTTATGAAAATATGATAGGAAGAAGTATTAGTTTTTGGAAAGGAATATATGATAAAAATATAGATATATTTCCATTCTTAAAGAAAATAAAGATAGAAGAACTCTATAGAGATATAAACAAGGTAGAACCTTCCTTTATAAGAACAGAAGCAGATGAACTTACATATTCACTTCATATAATGATTAGATATGAAATAGAAAAAGGAATAGTTAATAGAGAAATAGGAATAGATGATCTCCCTGAAGTATGGAATAAAAAAATGGAAGAATATTTAGGAATAGTACCTGAAACAGATAGAGAAGGGATATTGCAGGATGTACATTGGGCATGTGGACTCATAGGTTATTTTCCATCATATGCATTAGGAAATGTATATGCAGCTCAATTATATAATACTATGAAAAAAGACATGGCTGTAGATTTACTTCTTGAAAATGGTAAATTGGATAGAATAAAAGGATGGTTGAGAGATAAGATACATATTTATGGTAAATTGAGAGAAACAGGAGAGCTTATTCAGGAGGTAACAGGAGAAGAACTTGAACCAAAGTACTACATAGAATATTTAAAAGAAAAGTATTCAAAAATATATAATCTTGATTAAATAATAGGAGGGGGAAGTTTTTGAAAAGGTTTAAAAAAATTTATTTGATTATAACTATGTTTTTTTCTGTTTTTTTTGTTATATTTTCAGCACCATCATATAAGATAGATAGCTTAGATATAACAGCTAAAATACAAGAAGATGGATCAGTAATTATTGAAGAGATAGTTTTATATAATGCTAGTGAAATAAATGGAGTATTATATAATATTGATGCTAAAGGATATGGAAAATTACAATCTCTAGAAGTTTTTTATGAAAAGAATGGAGAATTTACTTCAGCAATAAATCAAGAAGGAACATCTTCAGGCTCATATACAGTGACAACAAGTGATGAACTTTATAAAATAAAGCTCTATTCTCCTATGAGAAATGAAAAAAGATATTTTGGATTCAGATATATTCTCCCTAAAGGAGTGACTGTATATGAAGATATAGCACAATTTAATAGGAAAATGGTAGGAAGAGGATGGCAAAATAATATAAAAGATGTTTCAGTAAAAGTGATACTTTCTAAAGAAGTAGAAAAAAGTGAAATACATGCTTTTGGACATGGACCTCTTACTGGGAATATAGAAATATTAAGTGGAAATGAAATATTTTTTACTTTAAAAAACTATAGATCAGGAGAATTTGTCGAAACCAATATTCTTTTTCCAAAAGAGGTAGTTAGTAAAATAAATCCAAATTATATAAAAAAAACAAAAGGCTATGAAAGTATAATGGCTATGGAAGGAAGACTAGCAGAGGAATCAAATAGAGAAAGAGATAGTGCAGTAAGAGGAATTATATTAAATAGATTTATTTTTTATAGTGGGATACTCTGGTGGCTGTTTTTAATGATATTTATTTACTTAAAAAATGGTAAAAAATATAAAGTAGTTAATCCTTATGGAGAATATTTTAGAGAACTTCCAGATGACTATACTCCAGCAGTTGCAGGAACATTAGTATCAAGAAAAATGTATCCAGCTCCGGAGCATCTCTTTGCTACAGTAATGGATTTGGTAAGAAAAGATTATTTAGAAATGAATGAAATAAATGAAGTTAATCCAAAAGGGAAGACTATTAAAAAAACTATATTAAAAAAGATAAATGAAGGAACTTCTCAATTAAAGGATTATGAGAAGCTAGTTTTTAAATGGTATATAAATGAACTTGGAGATGGAGAAAAGGTAGTTTTGGAAGATATAGAGAAATATGTTTCTAAAAATCTTACAAATGCTAAAAAATTTAATGCTAACTTTGAAAAATGGAAAACATTAGTATATACAGACATGCTTGCAAAAGGTTTGAAACAGGATAAAAGAAATACATTGGCTGTAGCGCTTGGAGTTTTAACAGGGATAATTTTATTCATTGGTGGAATGGTACTTATAGTTATATTCCAAGATCCTAAATTTATGTTATTTAATTTTTTAGGAATGCCATTAATAATATTTGCATCAGTAATAAGCAGACCAAGTAAAGAAAAAGAAGAAGCATATTCTAGATGGAAAGCTTTTAAAAAGTTTCTTGTTGATTACAGTAATCTGGAAGAAGCAAAACTGGCTTCAATACATTTATGGGAACATTATTTTGTCTATGCAATAGCTCTAGGAGTAGCTGAAAAAGTAGCTGCTGGGTATAAAAAAATAGCTGCATTAAGAGGTGAGGATGATGTTAATCTAAGAGTTGGAAGAAACAGAACATCTCTTATGAATACATATCTTTATAGCCGAGCTTTCAGAACAATGGAAAGTTCAACAGTAAAGGCTGCATCTCGTTCTATGAGAGAAGTTGCAAAATCTACAAGATCTTCTTCAAGTGGTAGTGGAGGAGGATTTAGCAGAGGATCTTCTGGCGGAGGGGGAAGCCGTGGTGGAGGCGGAGCTTTCTAAATAAAATTTTATAAAATATAAATATTAAAGGAGTAAAAATATGATAATTTTTATAGTTGTTATTGTTTTATTAATTCTTTTGGCTGTATCATATCAAAATAAATTTGTCAAACTTCATGAAAGAGTTAAAAATTCTTGGAGTCAAATAGATGTTCAACTTCAAAAAAGAGTAGACTTGATACCTAACTTAGTGGAGACAGTAAAAGGGTATGCCACACATGAAAAAGAAACACTGGATGCTGTAATTTCAGCAAGAACACGTTACACTACTGCTTCTACAATAGATGAGAAAATGAAAGCAAATGGAGAATTAAGTGGAGTTTTAAGCAGATTAATGATGGTATCAGAAAGTTATCCTGATCTTAAAGCAAATACAAATTTTATGGACTTACAAAAGCAATTAAAAGACATAGAGGATAAGATTGGATATGCTCGACAATTTTATAATGATACAGTTACTTTGTATAACCAAAGTATAAAAATGATACCTGCAAGTATTTTTGCAGGAATATTTAAATTTACAGAAGAACCTCTGTTTAAGGCAGATGAAGGAGCAAAAGAAGTACCTAAAGTTAAATTTTAATTACAAAATAGAGCTTCCTATAAAAATTAGGCAGATAAAAAGTTAAATCTATTTAGTTAATTGAGGAAGCTTTTTATTTTTATAAAAGGCTGTTAAAATATATAATTATAAAATAATAAACATTATAAAATAAAATATTTCAAATAGTTGACTTTTAGAGGTAAAAAGGATAGTATAAAGTAGATTTAAATTTATAAAAACTTTAATACTGGGAGGGATTTTTATGGAAAAAAAGTTTAAACTTGCAGGCTTGGAAATGAAATATTTTATTCCAATTGTTATAGTACTTATAGCAGCAACAGCATTAGGAAAGCTTCCAAAAGGAATGCTTGGAGCTTTTCCTGTTATGATAATCATAGGGGCTATTTTAGATTATATTGGTAATAAAACTCCAATAGTAAAAGATTATCTTGGAGGAGGACCAATAGTTATAATATTTGCTTCAGCAGCATTAGTTTATTACAATATTATCCCAGATAATGAAATAAAAATAATTAAAGATTTTATGACAACACAAAGTTTTCTTGATTTTTATATTGCTGCATTAATAGTAGGTAGTATTATGGGAATGAATAGAAAACTTTTAATAAAAGCAGCAATGGGATATCTTCCAGTTATTATTGGTGGAGTAGCTGTTTCAATACTTCTTACTGGAGTGATAGGATATATTTCAGGATATGGCTTTGTTAATGCTGTGTTTTATATTGCTATTCCTATAATGGGTGGAGGAATGGGAGCTGGAGCAGTACCATTATCACAAATTTTTGGACAAGCTCTCAATAAACAACCAACAGAATTATTAGCAGTTATGGTTCCAGCAGTAGCATTAGGTAATGCTTTAGCAATAGTATCAGCAGGGTTATTGGATAAGTTGGGAAAGAGGTTTCCAAGTCTTACAGGAAATGGAAAACTTTTGAAATCTCAAGATGCTGGAATGACTGAAGAAAGAAAACATACTCCACTTCAATATGAAGAGCTAGGAATGGGGCTTCTTATAGCTACATCATTTTTTATTTTTGGAAATACTTTAAGTAAGTTTATACCTATTCATGCTTATGCATTGATGATAATATCAGTGGCAATTGCAAAAATACTAGGTTTGGTAAGTGATTATTATGAAGAATGCTGTGCTAAGTGGTTTAATTTTATAATGAAAAATTTTACATCAGCACTTTTGGTTGGAATAGGAGTAGCTTATACAAGTTTAAAAGAAGTGATAGAAGCTTTTAGTCCTATATATCTTTTATTAGTTGCAGCAACAGTTATAGGTGCTATTATAGGGACAGCTGTTGTTGGGCATTTGATAGGATTTTATGTAATAGAAGGCTCTATAACTGCAGGATTATGTATGGCAAATATGGGAGGAACAGGAGATGTAGCAGTAATGTCAGCAGCTCACAGAATGGAACTTATGCCTTTTTCTCAAATTTCATCAAGAATAGGTGGAGCTTTTATGCTTTTACTTACATCACTTCTAATAAATATATTTGTTTGAAGTTAAAAATAATTAAAAGATAGTATAATGGAGAGAGATCTAAACAATAAATATGATTTCTCTCTATTTTTTTATCAAAGATAGTTTTAAATAAAATATTTATATATTGATTTTTATAGAAAAATGTTTTATTATGTAAAAATATATATTTAGTATTTTAGAAATAGATTCATAAGTAAAAAATTTAAAGAAAATAATTAAATATATAAAAAGGAGGGATACTTGATGGATAATTTTACCATGAACCTTAGTGTATATGAAATAGGTTTAAGAATAGGGATGTCTATAGTTATTGGTGGAATGATAGGATACGAGAGAGGTCATAATAATAGACCTGCTGGGTTTAGGACTCATATTCTTGTATGTTTAGGAGCAGCAGTAGTTTCTATGGTACAAGACCATTTAAGAATAAATATAGTCAAATTTGCTATGGAAAATGGAAATGTAGCTCAGGTTATAAAAACTGATCTAGGAAGAATTGGTGCTCAGGTAGTTAGCGGAATAGGATTTTTAGGAGCAGGAACTATAATGAGAGATAAAGGAACTATTGGCGGTTTAACAACAGCAGCTTCTATATGGGTGACAGGATGTATAGGTCTTGGAGTAGGATGGGGATTCTATAACATGTCTTTTCTTTCAGGAGTGGCAGTTCTTTTAGTTCTTATAACACTAAAAAAAGTAGAAAGAAGATTTATAGATGATAGAACAATTTCAAAAATAGAGATAGAATATGATTCAGAAATTAATAATGGAATGTATTATTCCAATACTAATGAGATATTTAAAGAATTTAGTATAAGAGTAAGAAGTATGAAAAAAGATCCCAATGAAAATAGAATATTATACACACTTGTTATTCCAAGACAATATAGTATTTTAGACCTTACATCTGAATTTTCTAAAAATAAGGAAGTAACATCAATTAAGATAATTAAATAATAAAGGATGATACTAAAGTTAAAATTAACTTATGTATCATCCTTTTTTCTCCTACATGAGAGCTGAAGCTATTGGATAACCTATGAAGATAGTAACAATAACAGCAATAAGCATAAAAATAAATCCATATTTAAACATATCAGAAGATTCTACCCATTCAGATCCAATGGCTATAGCTATATGCGGCATAGCTGGAGGTGTAGCAAAAGCAAAAGCTGACATCATTCCAATAATGGAAACTATTGCTGGAGCTGATACTGTTCCATTAGTAGCTTGTACTAATGGAATGGCTACAGTGGTAACAACTGTAACAGTAACCATATTAGATGAGAAGTTTGTCTGAATGCAAGCCCACAATGTGAATACAAGTACAAGAAGCATAGGACTTATTTCTTTTAAAATGGGATTTAGAGTTTCTACAAGATAGTGAGCTAGTCCTACATGTTGATTTGTCATAGCACTGCCTAATGCAAGAGTCCCAGCAGCCATTATAATACTTGACCATTGAACTCCTTTTCTCATTCCTTCAGCAAAGTTTAAAACAGGTTTTTCATCAAAAGATATTATGGAATAGCATATAACTCCAAGCATAGGAGGCATAGCAGTTCCCATAGAGGAAATCTTTTTACATATTATTGGAAAATAAGGCTTCAATATACTAGGAAGCACCCATAAAGCAACTATTATGCAAAATATACTAAGGACAATTTTTTCTTTTTTCTCCATAGGTTTTATTTCATTTTTTAAAGCAGATACATCTATATTTTTAATTTTTGTCATATCTGGATTAAGTATAAACCTGAATATAAGAATTAAAAAAACTGTACAAATAATTCCCACAGGAACAGCAAAGGCCATATATTCAGCATATCCTATAGTAAGACCAGTGGCAGTTGTATAAAATCCCATAGCCATAATACTGAATACATGGGCGATAGGAGTCATTCCAGCAGCAATGGATACACAGAAAGCAAGACTGATCATAAGCATTTTTCCTATTTTGTCCCCCTTTTTTATTCCTAATATTTCATTGATTTTTTCTAATATTGGAAGGAAAATAACAAATAGGACAGATGGAGATACAAAGCAGCCTATAAATATAATAGCTGAAATAAAAGACATAACAAAAAGCCAAGGACCTTTTTTAGCTATAGGACCTGTTATAAAAGAAACAGCACATCTTTTTAAAAATGGAGTTTCTGCCAAAACATGAGTACAAAGAAAAGTACACATTAAAAAAGCAAAAGTTTCATTTCCAAAGGAACTTAAAAAAACATTTTTAAATCCAATCTCAGGAATTAGTCCTATTGCAGTTATACATAACAAACTAGGCCAGTCAATAGCGACAGTAAGCCATAATAATAGACTGCCTAAGAATATACCAATTACATTCATTCCTAATGAGTTCATTCCAGCAGGAAGTGGAAGGTATTTTACAAATAAAATTAAAATTAATGCAATAAAGATATATGAATATCTTTTTACACTTTTAGCAGACATAAAATTTCCCCCTTTATTTTGGATAAAAATATTCTAAATATGAATAGAGTTGTTGAAAATTATATCCTTATAAGGCTTTCTTGTCAATATTAAATTAAAAAAACAGGAGTATTTCACTCCTGATAGTTTTAAAATCGATGTTATCGTCCATATATTGTGAAAAAATAGAAAATAGTATATATAATATACTGTAGTAAAGGTATAATAATAAAATTATTGGAAATAAAAGATTATTCTTGTACAGTTTCTAAAATAAGTCCTTTATCATATTTTATCTCTTTAATTTTTTCACCTTCTTTTGAATATTCTAAATAGATTCCATCAGGTTCTCCAGAAATATAGCTGGCTTCTAAAAGAATTTGTCCACTGTAATGATATTTTTTATATGGGCCATTAAGTTTCCCATCTTTATATTCGCTATCTATATATATTTGACCATTTCTATAGAAATGAAGATATTTTCCATCAAGTTTTCCGTTTTTATAACTCATTAAAAGAAGGATTTGCCCGTTGTCATATTTTCTTAAAATTTTTCCAGAATAGGCCTCACTTTCATTAATTATATAAACTATTCCATTTCTTTCTTGTTTTTTAGAGATATCTACTTCTCTTTCCTTTTTATAACAGCTGCTCAGCAATATTATTGAAAAAATAAGCAGTAAAAGTTTCTTCATTTTGCTTCCTCCATAAATGTAAAGTATTTATATTATAGCATAGGTAAAAAAGTTTTCCAAATTAAAAGCTAAGATTCTTATTTAAGAAAAAAAGAAAATTAAGAAATAAAAAATGGAGATTATATATAAAAAATAATCTGAAATTTATTAGGATTAAAAATAGAAATTAATTATAATAAAAGAATATTATGATATAAAATAAAACATTTTTATTGATTTTTATATTTAAATGGTTTATAATTATTTATGTTAAAAATGTTAATTATGTTAATGGAAATGGAGGTAGATTACTTTGGTTGAATTTACATTAGATCTCAATATAAAAGATATAGCTTTAAGAATTTTCATGGCAGTAATTATTGGAGGAGTAATTGGATATGAAAGAGGATATAATAATAGACCAGCAGGATTTAGAACACATATATTGGTTTGCTTGGGAGCAGCATTAGTTACTTTAACTCAGGACCAACTTAGAATCAATATAGTAAAATTTGCTATGGAAACTCCAATAGTAACACAAGTTTTAAAAACAGATTTGGGAAGAATGGGAGCTCAAGTAGTAAGCGGAATAGGATTTTTAGGTGCAGGAACTATAATGAGAGAGAAGAAAACAATAGGTGGACTTACTACAGCAGCATCAATATGGGCTACAGGATGTATAGGATTAGGCATAGGATGGGGATTTCATAATATAGCAATACCTGCAGGAATAGCAGTTATTATTGTTCTTGTTACTTTAAAAAAATTGGAAGTTTCATTAATTGAAAAGAAGTTTATAGAGAAGATAGAAATCATTTACAATGATGAAAGAAACATGGGGCTTAATTTACAGGAAACATATGAAGTTTTTAAGAATTATAATATTAAAATAAAAAATTTGAAAAAAGAATTAAAAGAAAAAAAAATATTATTCACTCTTATCATACCAAAACATTTTACACTTTTAGATTTAACATCTGAACTATCAACCTTAAAAAGTATCTCTGAAATAAGAGACTTTTAAATAAAAAGATTTTTAAGTTAAAAAATATCTAGGAGGATGAATCATGAGAAAAGGTTTTAAATTATTTGGAGTATTATTAACAACAGCAATTTTATTTGGAGCTTGTGGAAAAGAAAAAGAAACAGAAGCAACTGCAAAATATCCAAATAAGTCAGTAAATGTTATAGTTGCATATAAAGCAGGAGGAGGAACAGATGTAGGAGCACGTATTTTAATTTCAGAAGCTCAAAAATCATTTTCCCAACCTTTTGTTATAGTTAATAAACCAGGGGCAGATGGAGAAATTGGATACACAGAATTATTAAAAGCAAAACCTGATGGATATACAATTGGATTTATAAATCTCCCTACTTTTGTAAGTATACCTCTGCAAAGAAAAACAAACTTTAAAAAAGAAGATGCAGCAGCCATAATGAATCATGTTTTTGATCCAGGAGTTTTAGCAGTTAAAGCAGACAGTAAGTGGCAAACTTTGGAAGATTTTATAGAGGACGCTAAAGCTAATCCAGATACATTAACAGTTTCAAATAACGGTACTGGAGCATCTAATCACATAGGGGCAGCTCATTTTGCATATGAGGCTGGAGTAAAAATAACTCATGTTCCTTTTGGAGGAAGTACAGATATGATTGCAGCTCTTCGTGGAAATCATGTAGATGCAACAGTGGCAAAAATCAGTGAAGTTGGAAATTTAGTTAAAAATAATGAATTACGTATTTTAGCTACATTTACTGAAAAGAGATTGGAGAATTTTTCTGATATACCTACTTTAAAGGAAAAAGGATATAATGTTTTATTTGGTTCAGCTCGTGCTATAGTAGCTCCTAAAGGAACTCCAGATGAAATAATAAAAGTATTACATGATACATTTAAAACAGCTTTAGAAGCACCAGAAAATATAGAGAAATCTAATAATTCAAATCTTCCTTTACAATACATGTCACCTGAAGAACTTACAAATTATATAGATGAACAAGAATTATACATAAAGGAAATTGTACCTAAATTAGGAATATAGGAGGACTAATGGGCAAATATGATAAAATATTGACAATAGGGTTGTTGATATTGGAAACATTTTATTTTGTTTTGATAAAAAGATTACCAGAAAATGCAGCTAAGTATCCAATGTTTGTATGTATATTGTTAATTGTTTTGACTATTATGTTAGGAATAAGAAGTTTTACATCTAAGGAAAAGTATAGAGGAAAACTTTTTGCAGATCTTCAATTGAAGCAATTCTTATTTATTATAATAATTTCTGCCATATATATTTTTTTAATAGAATTATTAGGTTTTTTTGTAACGACATTTATTTATTTAATGGTAGCAATGATAGGGCTGAAAGCAAATATTAAATTAAGTGCTATTACTAGTATAGCATTTTGTATTCTTATTTATTTGGTATTTGTAGCTTTCTTGAAAGTACCAGTACCTAGCGGATTTTTAATTTAGAGGAGGAGATTATGTCAGATATATTATATGGATTTATGACAGCACTCAGCCCAATAAACTTAATAGCGGCATGTGTAAGTGTAGCTATTGGAATAACAATAGGAGCTCTTCCTGGTCTATCTGCTGCAATGGGGGTAGCACTTCTTATTCCAATAACATTTGGAATGCCTGCTTCAACAGGATTGATAGTATTGGCAGGGGTTTATTGTGGAGCTATTTTTGGAGGGTCAATATCAGCTATACTTATTCGCACCCCAGGAACGCCAGCAGCAGCAGCAACTGCAATTGATGGATATGAACTTACAATGCAAGGAAAAGCAGGAAAAGCATTAGGAACAGCTGTAATAGCTTCTTTTATAGGTGGAATATTAAGTTCAATTTCTTTATATTTATTCGCTCCAACATTAGCAACTCTTGCATTAAAGTTTGGCCCAGCTGAATATTTTTGGTTATCAATATTTGGTTTGACAATAATAGCAGGAGCAAGTACAAAGTCAATAACAAAAGGACTTATTTCAGGTGGACTAGGATTGATGATATCTACAATAGGAATGGACCCAATGCTTGGAAATCCAAGATTCACTTTTGGAATACCAAGTCTTCTTTCAGGAGTACCATTTACAGCTTCATTGATTGGATTATTTTCTATGTCACAAGTATTGATGCTAGCTGAAAAGAAAATAAAAGCTTCTGGAAAAATGATAGATTTTGATGATAGAGTTCTTTTAAGCAGGGCAGAATTAAAACAGATATTTCCTACAACTCTTAGATCAACTGTAATAGGAAATCTTATAGGAATACTTCCAGGAGCAGGAGCAAGTATAGCATCATTTTTAGGATATAATGAGGCTAAAAGATTTTCAAAGCATAAAGAAGAATTTGGTCATGGGAGTATAGAAGGAATAGCTGGGGCAGAAGCAGCCAATAATGCTGTAACAGGAGGATCATTAATTCCAACATTCACATTGGGAATACCAGGTGAAAGTGTAACTGCTGTTCTTTTAGGAGGATTGTTAATACAAGGATTACAACCAGGACCTGATTTATTTACTATTCACGGAAAAATAACTTATACTTTTTTTGCTGGTTTTATAGTGGTTAATATATTTATGTTGTTATTAGGATTGACTGGTTCAAAAATATTTGCCAAAATATCAAGAGTTCCTGATAATTACCTTATTCCACTAATTTTTTCATTAAGTGTAATTGGGTCATATGCTATAAATAATCAGATGACTGATGTGGCAATTATGTTTGTATTTGGAATAATAGGATATCTTGTTAATAAATTTCAATTAAATTCAGCCTCTATAGTTTTGGCGTTGATATTAGGACCAATAGGAGAAGCTGGGTTAAGAAGATCTATAATATTAAATCATGGTAATATAAATATACTTTTTAAAAGTTCAGTATCAAAAGTTTTAATAATATTTACAATACTATCTTTATTTTCACCAATAGTAATGGCAAAATTACAAAAAGAAAAGTAAAATATATTTTAAATTAAAAAGGGGTGTATTTGAACTTAAGTAAGTTTTTAGCACCCTCTTTTTGTAAATTATTCAGTTTTAAAAATATTTAAAGTTATAATAAAAGTACTACCTTTATTAACTTCACTTTTAACTTTAATTTTTCCCTTCATATTCAAAATCATATTTTTAACAATTGAAAGACCAAGACCAGTTCCTTCTATTTTACTATTTCGTGATTTATCAACTCGATAGAATCTATGAAATATTTTTTTAAGTTCATTTTTTTCAATTCCATATCCAAAATCCTCAATAGATACAATTAATTTTAAATTTTTAATAAAGGCATTAATATTTATAGATTTTGAAGAATCGCTATATTTGATAGCATTGTCAATTAAATTCCCAATCACTGTTCTTAGCCATTCTTCTGAAATATAGGATACAATATTTATATTTTCAATATCTGTATTTATAATTATATTCTTTTTTATAGCTATGTTTTTATAAAGAGAGATAATTGTATTGAAAGTATTTGTTAAAGAAATTGTATATATATTTTTGGAAGATCTAGAAGAATTTTCTATATGTGAAAGTTTCAATAAATCATTTATTAAGTGATTTAATCTTTGAGTTTCTCTATCTATAATATCTATAAAATATTCTAACTGCACTCTATCTTTAAAATGTCCCAGTTTTATAGTTTCAATAAATCCACTTATAATAGTAATTGGGGTTTTTAATTCATGGGAGGCATTTGATACAAATTCTTTGCGAAGCTCTTCTACTAGTTCAAGCTTTGTAATATTTTGAATTATAATAATAACTTGTTCACTTCCATCTTTCATAAAGTTTGTTTTTATCTGATAAATATTTTTATCTTTACTGATTTTATTTTTAAAAGGTTTTTTATTAGCAAGAGATTTCTTTAGATATTCATTAAAAAAATTTAATTCAGGATATGAAAAAATATTTAAATATTTTTTTTGAAGTTGAAATTCTTTAATTGCAATATTATTTATTAAAATAATTTTTCCAAAATAGTCAATTACAATAATTCCTTCATGTAGATTATCAATAATAGCTTGAAGGTTATCTGCCTTTTTTTGTATATCTTTTAATAGTGTATTTATTTTGAAATTCATATAGTTAAAATTTTCAGCTAGTTCTTCAATTTCATCATGGGAGTTTATAATAATAGAATTACTGAAGTTTCCTTTTGCAGTATCTTTAGCAGCTTTAATTAGAAGATCAATTGGTTTAGTTGCTTTATTGATAAAGTAAATCGATAAAATAATAGATAATATTCCAGAAAAAGTTACTCCTAATGATATGATAAGAATAGTTTCTTTTTTAAAATCATCAAAAAGTATCAAATCTTTAGACAGCATAATAATTATAGGTTTATCATTAAGAAAAATTGCTCCAGTAAAAATTTCAATAGTTTTAATTTTTTTTGGATTATTTTTTATTACTCTGTAAGAAGTAATTCCTCTTTTAGCTCTTTGGAATTCAAAAACATTTTCAAAAGAGGTAAAAATTACACTATTATCATTAGAATCAGCAATAGGAATACCATTTTCATTAATGAAAGTTACTCTAAAATCAGTCTTTTTTGAAAAAGATTGAGAAAGCTTATAGAGATACAAGTGAGCATTTTTATTTTCAGATAAAAAAACACTAATCAATTTACTATTAGATATTCCATTTAAAAAAATAGATTGGATATAGTTATCTTTAATCATTTTATTAAAGATAAGTCCAACAATTAAAGTACTGGTTAATATTAATGAAAAACATATAAGAAGAAATTTTCTTTTCATAATGTACTCCTAGATTTATATATTGTCAGGAATTTTATATCCTATTCCACGAATTGTTTCTATGTATGAATTACTTTCATCTCCCAATTTTTGTCTTAATTTTCTTATATGAACATCTAAAGAACGAGTTTGATTGTCATTTTCATAATTCCATACTGATTCAAATATTTTTTCTCTAGATATAACTTTTCCTTTGTTCTTAAAAAGAAAGATAAAAAGCTTAAATTCTCTGATAGTAAGGTTTAATGGAATATTGTTTTTATAAATTATATTTTTTATCAAATCTATTTTTAAATCTTTATAATACATATAATTTTCTTTATCCAAAGAAGAATCACTGTAAATAGTTGATAAATCAGTTTCTATTCTTCTGGAAAAGGCATTTATACGTGCAACTATTTCTCTTAGACTAAAAGGTTTTGTGATATAGTCATCTGCTCCAATTTCAAGGCAGACTATTTTATCTATTTCTTCAGATTTTGCACTGATTATTAATATTCTTATTTTGTTCAAAGAGGAATTATTTCGGATTCGTTTACAAATATTAATTCCATTCATTCCAGGTAGCATTAAATCTAAGAGAATAATATCAGGATTTATTTCTTCTATCAAAGACATTGCTTCTTTTCCAGTATCAAGTGTAAAGACTTCGTATCCGTAAATTTCTAAATTTAACTTTAATAACTCTAAGATGTGTATTTCATCATCTATAATTAAGATTTTTTTCCCCATGTAAAGCCTCCTGCTAAAGTTAAATATTTTAAAATTATTATAGCATATTTTTGATAATAATAAAAAGCTGAACTTATAGCAGTTCAGCTTTCTTATTATTGAAATCAGTCTTGATAACCATTTGGATGATCTTTGTGCCATATCCAAGCTGTATCAATTATTTTTTCAAGTGTATTATATTTAGGGTTCCATTTTAATTCTTTCATAGCTTTTTCAGAACTTGCTACAAGTTTAGCAGGATCTCCAGCTCTTCGAGATGAGACTACTGCAGGAATAGGATGTTTAGTTACTTTTCTAGCAACTTCAATAACTTCTTTGACAGAAAATCCTTCTCCATTACCTAAATTGAATATTTCGCTTTCACCACCATTATTTAATCTTTTTAGAGCGAGAATATGTGCATCAGCAAGATCCATTACATGAATGTAATCTCTGATACAGGTACCATCAGCAGTGGGATAATCATCTCCATATATTCCAATATGTTCTCTTTTTCCAAGAGCTACTTGAAGTATAATAGGGATAAGATGACTTTCTGGACTATGATCTTCTCCTATTTCACCAGTAGGATGAGCACCAGCAACATTGAAATATCTTAAAGCTGTATATTTTATTCCATAAGCTTTATCACACCATTTGAACATTTTTTCAACTGCAAGTTTACTTTCTCCATATGGGTTGGTAGGAAAAGTGTTGTCACTTTCAAGAATTGGTATATTTTCAGGTTCTCCATATGTGGCTGCTGTTGATGAGAAAACTATTTTGTTAACATTATATTTTTTCATAGCTTTTAATAAGCATAAAGTTCCATAAAAATTATTTTCAAAATATTTTAAAGGCTCTTCAATACTTTCACCAACTAAAGAAAAAGCAGCAAAATCAATTACACCATCTATTTTGTTATCATTAAATATTTTTTCCATAAATTCATTATCTCTTAAATCACCCAAGACAAGTTTTGCTTTTTCATGAACTGCATCAACATGACCGGTTTGAAGATTATCAAGAACTATAACCTCTTCTCCACTATCAATAAGAGCTCTGGTAACATGACTTCCAATATATCCAGCTCCACCACAAACTAAAATTGCCATTTTATCCTCCTCAGAAAATAGTTTTCTATATTATACATCATCTTTAAAAAAAATTTAACCTAATTAATATTAATGTATTCAATGAATCTTGTTAAACCATTCTGTCCCTCAATATTTCTTTTGAATACTCCAGCATCTTCAAGAACTCTGGAAAAAGTTATACCAATTTCATTTTTTAAAATATTTTTTATGTTTTCAGAAGTTATTTTCAGATATTTTTTATTAATATTAATAGCCCATTCTAGATGTTTTTCAACTTTAGTATCATTTTTGATTTTAGTTTTAAAATCAGATTCTGTCATATATCTTTCAAGTATTTCTAACTCCTCCTTCAGTCTTCCAGGAAGAACAGCAAGTCCCATAACTTCAATAAGACCTATATTTTCTTTTTTTATGTTATGTACATCTTCGTGTGGATGAAATATGCCTAAAGGATATAATTCAGTTGTTTTATTATTTCTAAGTACAAGGTCAAGTTCAAAATCTTTTCCTCTTCTTCTTCCAATAGGAGTAATAGTGTTATGTGGAATTTCATCAGAAAATGCATAAATATTTAAAGATTCATCATTATATTTTCTCCAATTATCAAGTATTTTTACAGCAAGTTCAACTAATTTTTTTCTATTATGACTTTTTATTCTTATAACTGACATAGGCCATTTAACTATACCAGCTTCAATATCTTCAAACCCTTTAAAAATTAATGCTTTTTCTATGGGAGATTTTGCCATTGGAAACTCGTGATGCCCTCCTTGATAATGATCATGGCTTAAAATAGAACCTCCAACAATAGGAAGATCTGCATTTGATCCTATGAAATAATGTGGAACTTGTTCAACAAAAGCTGTTATTCTGCTAAAAGTATCTTTATTTATTTTCATAGGTCTATGTTCCTTTGAAAAAACAATAGCATGTTCATTATAATAAACATATGGTGAATATTGAAGAAACCATTCTTCCCCTTCTAAAAAAAATGGAAGTATTCTATGATTTTGTCTGGCAGGATGATTTATTCTCCCTGTATATCCAACATTCTCATAGCATAAAAGGCATTTTGGATATGATGATAGTGGAAGAAGTCTTTCTTTTGCTATATCTCTTGGATCTTTTTCTGGTTTAGAAAGATTTACAGTTATTTCCATATCTCCATATTCTGTATTTGAGTACCAATGCATATTTTTGGCTATTCTATCTGTTCTTATATAATTAGTTTTCTGAGCAAATTCATAATAATTATCTGTAGCTTTTTTTATTCCCCCAAGACTTGATATTTTAATAAACTTATCTATTACATGAGTAGCAGAGGGAGTTATCTTTCCCATTATTTCAGTATCAAAAAGCTCTCTGGTAGTAACAGTATCCTCTATTATTCCTTTTTCAACAGCCCAATTACAAATATTTTCCAATATTTTATTTGGATATTCAGGAATAATCTTTGAAGATATATCTGTATCTTTCCATTCTTCAAGTTTTAAAAGAGATATGATTTCATTCCTTGAGATGATTTCATCATATTTTCCTATAAGGTCATTTTTTATACCATAAGTTAAAAGCATTTTTATTTCTTCAAATATATTCATTAAAAATCACCTAACTTTCTACTTCCATCTCCAATTTTAGCCACATAGAAATCAGCAGTTAACCCTGTTTTGTTTTTATATTTTTCTCCAACTGATTTGATAAATTCATCTATAAATTGATCTTTAACAATACTTACAGTACATCCTCCGAATCCAGCTCCAGTCATACGGGCTCCTATTACACCCTTGGCTTCCCAAGCGGCTTCTACTAAAGAATCTAATTCAAACCCTGTAACTTCATAATCATCTCTTAAAGAAATATGTGATTGATTCATCAGTTTTCCAAAAGCCTCTACATCACCAGAATTTAATTTTTCAACAGCAGTTTTAGTTCTTTCATTTTCAGTTACTGCATGAGTTGCTCTTTTTAACTGTTCTTCATCAGTTATAAGATGCTTTACTTCATCAAATTTATCAACAGTAAGTTCTCCAAGATTTTTTATATGTATTCCATTTTTATTTAAGATTTTAACTGCAGCTTCACAAGAGTTTCTTCTTTCGTTGTATTTAGAATCAGCAAGACCTCTTTTTTTATTTGTATTAGCTATAACTATTGATGCACCATTTAATTTTACAGAAGCATAATGATATTCAAGAGTATTACAATCCAAAAGGATAGCATTGTCTTTTTTACCCATTCCTATAGCAAATTGATCCATTATTCCACAATTCACTCCTATAAAATTATTTTCAGCTTTCTGAGAAAGCTTCACCATTTCTATCATATCTATATTAAGATTAAAAATTTCCTTTAAAATAACTGATGTAAGAAGTTCAATTGAAGCCGAAGAAGAAAGTCCAGCACCATTTGGAATATTTCCAAAGAACAAAACATCAAATCCTTTATCTATTTTATATTCTGCATCTATAAAAGTTTTTATTACTCCCTTAGGATAATTGGCCCAATTATCTGATGGAATATTTACAAGATTATCTAATGAAAACTCTTTTATTCCTAATTTTTTAAAATTTTTAGAGTACATTCTAAAAACTTTATCTTCTCTTTTTTTTATAACAGCATAAGTACCAAAATCCAAAGCACAGGGAAATACAAATCCACCATTATAATCAGTATGTTCTCCTATGAGATTTACTCTTCCAGGAGAAAAAAATACTTCAACAGTTCCAGAATAATTAAATAAAGTTTTAAAATCCTGTACTAAATCTTTTATCATAATTATATTCAACCTCCACAAATTCTTTTCTAAAAATCTAATCTATCTTAATATAAGTATATAGTATAAATCATTTTTAACAACTAAAATTATGAAAAAATGATCTAACTTTATAAACTTAGTAAAATAAGATTTTGAATTTTTCTGAAAAATATTGTATAATAAATATATAGAAGAAAGGGGAGAAATATGAAAACAGCAAGTGCAAAGATAAAAACTTTGGAATTCATAAAAAACAGCAATGGAATTTCAAGAATAGAGTTAGCTAAAGAGCTGGATATTACCCCAGCAGGAATCGGAAAAATAGTAAATGGATTTCTAAAAAAAGGAATTATAAAAGAATATGGTGAAGGAATTTCTACTGGTGGGAGAAAACCTCTTATATTAAGAATAAATGAAGAAAATATAGGAATGATTTTGGGGATATCACTAGCACCAAGATTTATTCAAGTATCTATTGGAGACATAAATGGCAAAGTATTAAAAACTGTAAAGTATTCATTAGAGAAAAAGTTATTAATGAAAGAAAATAACATACTTAAAACGGTTGAAACTATTATAAAAAAAGAATTGAATAGAAATAAGGAAATATCAATAATATCTATTATAATGAATGGAATGGTTGAGAGTGAAACTGGAATATCTATTTTTTCTCCACATTATAATTGGAAAAATATAAAACTTAAAGAATTAATAGAAAAAAAGTTCAATAAAAGAGTTTTTATAGAAAATGATGTGAGAGGTATGGCCCTTACTGAAAAAATATTTGGTTCTTGTAAGGACAAACATAATTTTGTTGTATTAAGTATAGGAGATGGAGTTGGAGGAAGTATTTTTCTTAATAATTCACTTTATAAAGGATATGGATCTATTTCAGGGGAACTAGGACATATGGTGGTGAAAAGAAATAGTTCAGAAAAATGTTCATGTGGAAAAAGAGGATGTCTGGAGACTGAAGTGTCAAATGTCGCTGTTATTAAAAAAATAATCTCTCAAATAAAGTTAAATAATTACAGTAGTCTTAAGAATATTCTCAATGAAAAAGGAACATTAAATATGGAAGATATAATAAAAGCTGTGAAAGAGAAGGATATGCTTACTCTAAATATAATGAATGAAGCTATTTATCTTACTGCCCATGCTATAGATGGAATAATTTCGGTAATTAATCCTGAAAAAATAGTTCTTTTTGGTGCTATATTTAAGAGCAGTTTCTTATTAAAAACACTTGTCAATGAAATAAAAAAAGTAACATTAGATGAACAAAATTATGAAATAAAAGTCTCAGAATTTTCTGATAATATTTATGAACTTTCTCCATTTGCTGTAGCTAACTACAATATATTTAAGGAAATATAAAAATTAAACTGCAGATAACAGTTATATCTGCAGTTTTTTAAAGTTAATTTTTATTAAAATAGAACAATTTAATTTCACTGATAATTGTTAATAAATTTAAAGGAATAGAAAAAATAAAAAGTAAAATTAAAATAAAATATTTTAAGGGAGAGTTATATGAAAAATAAAAAAGTTGGATTGGCACCAGGAACTCTTGTATATACAGGGGAACTAAAAGATGAGAGAATTAAAATCACCTTTTATTCGTATAATGATAGAACTGTAAAAAAAGTAATCAAGAATTCTCTTACTGAGTTATTTTCTTTTAATGAAAAAGGTTTTGTAAATTGGATAGTGATTGAAGGAGTACATGATGTTGAGTTAATAAAAAAAATAGGAGTTCTTTATGAAATAGATAATTTAATATTGGAAGATATTTTAAATATAAATCAACGTCCAAAATTTGAAGAGAGAGATAAATATATAGTTATTTTTTTAAAGTTGATATATTTAAATAAAAAAACTAATGAAATTGAATATGAACAGATATCTTTCATTTTAGGAGAAGATTATTTAATAACTTTTCAAGAAAAATCTGAAAATATTTTTGAAAATTTACAAGAAAGAATAGAAAAAGGAATAGGAAAAATAAGAAAGAAAAAGGAAAATTATCTAACTTATGCACTTCTTGATATTATTGTAGATAATTATTTTTTAATTTTAGAAAATTTTGAAGAAAGAATGGAAATTTTGGAAGAGGAAATAATCAAGAATCCATCTAAAAAAATTATAGAAGATATTATAAATTTAAAAAAAGAAATTTCAAAATTTAAAAGAAATGTTATGCCTATTAAGGAAATTTTAACAAAAATTTCAAATATTGATTATTTTGATGAGAGTATGAATATATACTTAAAAGATCTTCGTGATCATGGAACTATTGTCTATGAAAGTATAGAAATAATTTACAATAGAAGTAGTGATTTAATTCAACTTTGTCATTCATCAATAGGAAATAATATGAATGAAATAATGAGAATATTGACAACTATATCTACTATTTTTATACCTTTGAGTTTTTTATCTGGAGTCTATGGAATGAATTTTCAATATATGCCTGAACTATCTTGGGAATATGGATATTATTTTATCTTGGGATTAATGTTTATTGTTGTTGCAGGAATGACTTTATTTTTTAAAAGAAAGAACTGGTGGTAAAAGGCTGAAGATAAAAAACAGCTATTAAGTTTTGATAGCTGTTTTTTACAAAAAATTATTATTTTTTTAAAGCATCTGCCACAGCTTCTTTAAATCCTTGAGAAGTATAAGTAGCACCTGCTACATCATCAACTTCAACAGATTGTTTAGCTATAATTTCAGAAGTTAGTTTTTCAATAGCTGGCTCAGCTATTCTTTTAGTATCTTTCATTTCTAAAACTTTTATAGCAATAATTTTATCTCCATCTTTTTCAACAGAAACTTTGATTTCATCTTTGTATCCAAATCCTATACCTTCTGAAGCTGCAAAAACAACAATTGAAGATATAATTAATGAAGCAGAAATAATTAATTTTTTCATTTTGTTCCTCCTAATATATTTTAAGTAATGTTTAAGATAAAGAAATTAATAAAGATAATAGCTAGAACAGCTGTTTTTAAATTTTTCTGATTCTAATTAAAAGAGTTTTCCTTTATTCAGAGTATGTTTTACTAAAAGAGCTTTAAAGAAGATAGTTGATATCTAAAAATTCTTACTTTTTAATACAACTAATCAATATTCTTCTAAATTATTGTAATAAGATTTTCATAGTGACTTTTTCTAGATAAAATAAGTAAATTTTAACATTTTTAATGGAAAATATTATTTTAGTAAAATTTATATCTTTATCAATGACTTCAAAAAGTAATATTAACTTAACAAAATATCTACAAAATTTATAATAGATTTTTTATTTTAATATACTCATCTTAAAAAGAAAGTTAAAATGATGGATAGCATATAGTTATTATATACAATAAATTTTGAAAAAAAGCAATAAAAAATATTTTATTTGTGTTTAAATACTATGAAGAAAACTTGCAAAAATGTATAAATTAAGGTAATTTACCTTCTGATTATTGAAAAGCTAGAAAACACTGTATTTCCTAGCTTTCATTTAACAGATAAACCATATAAAGTTGTATAAAATCGTATAAAACTTTGTAGGTTGCACCCAAATAGTACCCAAATCTTAAATTAAATCTATGGCTTTTTTAAGCTCCTCAATATCTTTGTGAGTATAAATCTTTTCAGTCATATCATAATTACTGTGCCCAATAATTTTAGCTATTGATACTTTGTTTGCATCAGCATTACTCAATAAACTAGCAAAGGTATGCCTACAATCATGAATAGTGTGTTCCATATCTAATTTATCCATCAATTTTTTAAAGTATGTTGAGTATGTTTGATAAGATAATTCTTTTTCTTTTTTACTGATAATAAGATATTCATTACTTAGGGACATTCTGGCTTTGATAAATGGCAGTATTTTCATGTTGATAGGAATAAGCCTATTCTTTCCTGCTTCTGTTTTTATTCCACCTCTTATAGTCCTATTCTCAAGGTCTATATCCTGATTTTTAATAGTTAAAAGTTCTCCCACTCTCATACCAGTATATATCATAATTAGTATTGTATCTATCCATTCTAATTCTTTATATTTCCAAAGCTTAGTTATTTCCTCATCAGTAAAGATTTTTCTTTCAAGTATCTTTTCAACCTTTCCTAACTCTATAAATTGGGTATAATCCTTCTCTATTATATCATATTTTAAAGCATACTTAAATAATTGGTTGAGCATCCTTTTTATGTTTCTTTTACTAGATTCTGATAACTCAAGATTATTCATAAACTCTTGAAGGTGCATTGTCTTGAGTTGTGCTATCTTTCTATCTTTTAAAGGTTTAAAATGTGTATAGTTGCTTTCATAATTGCTCTGTGAAAGCTTTGAGAGTTTTTTAAAGTGCATCTCTTTCCATCTGTTATAAATATCATCTATAGTTAAATTTTCAACTTCAATATTATATGGATCAAATTTAAAAGTTATAAGGTTTTCTAGTGCTTCTTTTCTAGTTTCAAAGTATCCAACTGTTTTCCTAATCTGTCTACCTTTGCAGATATCAAAGCCTATTGTTTTAATAGCTCTCCAAGGCTTGCGTCTATTTCCAGTAACTTTATAGACAGTTCCAAAGCCATTTGGATTCTTCATATAATCACGCTCCTTTATAAAATAACCAAGGTGTGATATAATACAATTGGTGGTTGTTTATATGTAACCTTGGTTATATATTTACTCCTGCAGCTCCTACTAAATAATAGGAGCTGTTTTTTTTTATTTTCCTCCTACCAGTCTATTAAAGCATTTTTTGCATAAACCATTAACTGTACTTGTACATCTGTTACAGTTGTATCACAAAACAACTTAAAAGTATTTTCTGTACTTGCTACTAGTTTCACATAGTTATTTGTACTTGCAGATGTTGCAGTGGCTGTTGCTATTGCATTTATTGGAAATGGTAAAAAATATTCTACTCCTGCTGGATTTGCTGTTAATAAATGTTGAAATATGATTGAAACCAGTTGTCCCCTTACTTGTCTGTATGTTACTGTAAATCCTTGCGTTGGTGTTAGTACTGTTACAGCTTGAGAAAATGTAGTCCTTAATATATCTATCAGTGAACTACCTGAAAAATAATTATAATCTACATAATTAATATCAATATCTGCTGTACATACAAAAAGTGAATCACTTGTATTGCTTATGTATATCTTTCCTTTTTGCTTTAGACCTGCTGTCTGGATATATCCACCAAAGTTATTTCCTAGCACAAGAGAATATGCATCACTCAGAGCTTTAGCTGTTACAAGCTTATTTGTATCACTCTCATTAAAACTATCTGTCTTATTTAGATTAAATCCTGTATTTTTTACTGATATTTTAGGTTCATAATCAGCTTTTGTCTTTTGATTAAAATTATATAAAGCTTTTGCTGTTACAAGTTTATTTATATCATCTAATTCATAGCTATTTGTTTTATCTAAATTAAATCCAGTTTTTTTATCTATAAGATCTTCTTTTTTATCAAGTTCAATGTTTAGCTTTTCCTCATCTACCCACAAGTCTTTTCCTGTATAATTTACTGTTGTTACTGGTGTAGATGACACCTCAATATTCAAAATATTTTTATATTTCATAGGTTTAGAACTATCAGGTACATAAGTTCCATTGTCTTTTCCTATATACCAGTAAAGTACTGATGTCCCGTTATCATTTACAAATATTGCTATCTCTGTAAGATAAAAACCTGTAGTTAAACTCTCATTACTTACTTGTACAGTCATCCTCAGCTTTCTTTCCACTTGCTGTATATCAGATATTTCCACTTCCATTTTCCCTGATATTATATCTGTAAGTTCTGCTGGATCTGTCCCATCAGGAATTGTCCCATTTCCTACTTTTGCTTTTAAAAATTCTATTGGTAGATTGTTTGCCTGTCTTGCAGCTAAATATGCTGCTCCTGCATTTGTTAAGCCATTATAAGCCATCTATTATCACCTCTTCTATTATTTGTATTTCACTGACAATTGACCAATTTCATTTTCAAGTGCTGAAAGTTCACTTAATGAATATTTTATACATGGGGTATTAATGTAATTACTGAAATAGTTATTTTTATACATATCCAGTTTTTTAATTGTTTCATTGATTTCAGTTTTTGAATTTAATTTTTTAAAAGTTTTTGGGTAATTGTCACATGAATATCCATTTAATTCCATTTCTCTTTTTAAAAGGTTCATTGTTTTAAATTCCTCTTCAAAGTTTTGAGAGATAGAATGAAGTTCTTCATCTGTTAATTTAGTATTTAAATTTTTTAAAAGAATTAAAACATCATTTAAATTTAATAGATTTTCACTTTTACCAGTGATATTGTTTGAGTCTATATATTCTTGAATAGCTGATGCAACTTTATTATTTGCTTCTTTTACATCTTCAGCATATTGAATTAAAAGTATTGATTCTAGCTCTTCTTTTCCTTCAGAAGTATATTTAATATCCTTTTTTATTTCTTCTAATGCACTTAAATATTTATTTCTTGCTATTTCTAAAATATTTGCAATATTATTAATTTTCTCTGTAAGTTTCATAAATTATCATCTCCTAATCATCTTTATCGCACTATCTTTGAATATTTTATCAATTACCTTTTGGTCACCTTTATTTTCCAGAGTTTCTATTATCAAATGTAATTCTTCAGTTGTACATTCTTTAATAACTCTTTGGTACATATCTTCACTTATCATTTCAATCATATCATCAATAATGATAATACAGTTATCTTTATTTAGTAGTTCTATATATTTATTAAGCTGCTTTTCATTTTTTATAATAAAGTCTTTTCTTTTATGCTCTTGTGAGGTTTCAGCAACACTATAACTGCCATTAGATAGCTTCTCAATTAAAATAAGAACTGGTTTTTCTTTAATTTTTATCTCTTTTTGAACTGCTTCCACATGCTTTAATAAAGTTTTGTAGTTAAGTTTTCTTGCTTTCATTTAACCACCTTTCTATATCTTCCAATTTCTTAGTGATCTTCTCCTGGTCATACATACATTGTCCAAGCTCAATTATTTTACTACTGGCACTTACTCTACTGCTTTGAGGTGCTTCTTTATCTTGTGCTATTGATCTAAGAACTTCAATTGCTTCTAAACTGTATGCTTGAGCCTTTTTCATAGTTTCTTTAAACATTTTTTCTTTTTGTTCAATTACCAGTTGTTGAAATGCTTCATCTTTTTTTAGTCTATAGAGTGTTGCTTCACTAATGTTATTTTTTTTACAAACTTCTAAATTGGTAGTACATAAAAGTAGGTCAAGTGCTATTTGTTCCCTGTTATACTTAGCTGTCATTATATAATCACTCTCCTATTTTTCTGAAATACTATCATTTCTTTTCAATTTCTTTTATTCTGCTGTTTTTTCTACAAATTGGTTTTCTGTTTTTTCAAGAGTACTTAAATATATTGAAGTTCTTAGTCCTCCATTTGCATCATTAATAGATTTACTAAAATATTCATTTTCAAATTCTTTTATTTTTTTTAAAAACTCTCTTTTAACTGTATATGTTTTAAAATCTTTGAAAGTTTCATTATATTTTTCTAAAATATCTCCACCATCTGTCTTTACCCTTCTATATAATAGTTCCATAAGCAGCATATTGCTTTTAAATGGCTTTGCTAACTCATTAAGCTCACTATCTTCTAGGGAAATACTTCCTAAAAGGTTTATGACACTATTGAGAGCCCCTGTGTGTTCAACACTAGGAATGATTTCTACTTTTCCTTGCTGCTCATTTATATAATCCTGAATAAGCTGCTTTCTTTTCCCTTCAAATTTTTCAACTATAGTAGAATATTCTTTATTAGTTTTTAATGTAAGGTCTGCTATATATTCTCCTGAATATTTTCCACTGCTTCTTTTTTGCTGTATTTCTGTAAGCATAGCTATTCTTGTGTTTTCCATTTCTTTTATTAGTTCTTTTAATTTATTTGTTAAGCTCATTTTATTCCCTCCATATTTTTTACTTTATTTTTTAATACTGTTGCCACTTGTGTTGAATACTTTTAATCATGATGTATCAAATATCATAGTCATTCTCCTTTATTATAGATTTCTTTCTGAAATAACTTTTACAACTCTACCTTCTATTTTTACATTTTCAAATTCTTCTTTCTTGTGATCCTCTATCATTTTAATAAAAGCTTTACCATTATAAGTGAATGCATAAATTTCCCCTTCTTGAATTTCTGTATATGTAGAGTCTACTAGGACAACCTCCCCATCTAATATATGTGGCTTCATACTGTCCCCTACTACTTTCAAAAGCAAGTGATTAAATGAGGTCATAAGTTTTCACCTGCCATGGCTTCCAGTACAGTGATATATCCTTTTCTGATTAGCTGGTCCAGGTATTCAAAACAATTTATTTTCTGTTCTCTTAAATCTTTATATTTCATATTTTCACTTCTCCTTTATTGACATTTAGGAGTTTTTCAGCTATAATAAAATAAATTGTGTGGAATTTTTATTTTGGAGCCGTGATATTGGTAGTATCACGGTTTTTTATTTTATTTAGCATAAAATACCTCCAGTTGATATATTAACAATCACTCTTACAAAAGTGTATTTTAGACTTCATATAGTCTTCTACTGATACAGCCCTTTCTATAAATACATCTTTTAATACTGCTCCCCTAACAGTTCCAGCCCCACAGATATATTTAAGTTTTTTCTCTATCGGAATACTTTTACTTACAACCTCATCAATAAGATCTGTTTCACTTTTTTCAACTTTTGCACCAGATATATTTCTATAGTGTAAGTATGCCTCTTTTAAGTATTTCTTTATTTTCTTTTTATTTTTTACAGTTTTTAATTTCTTTAAGGTCATTTCTAGGTATGGCATGTCTTTAGGCTCTGGTGTAATTAATTGGTCATCATGGTCAGTCAATACAATCATTATTTTTCACTCCTTTCTAAATATTATTCAGTTTGTATTAATTTCTGAAATTCTTTTTCATCTAGCTCATATATTAATTTTTCATCTAAATATATCTTTTTAATCATTATAAGTTCATCACCTGATTTATAATACCCCCAAGTGTGTTCAATATTTTTAAATGTATAAAGGTCTTCTCTATCAATAGTAATGCAATTTTCTCTTATTTCAACATGACTTATTTTTGAGTAAGATGTTATTGTATCAAATATTAAAAGTCCCACATCTCTTTCTATGTAATGCAAAACTAATAATTCTAATTTTAATGAAAATTTTTCATTCATACTTTTTCTCCTTTTTATTTCGTCAACTACAAAAAACAAAGTGCTATATAATATTATGTATTAGGTGCTGTAGACAGTATTAGGTTGTGTATTATTCCCCCTAATATGCCCTAATCTACCTATTTTATATTTATATATAAAAGTTTGTAGTATAAGTAGTTATATATAGTAAAGCCTCTTATTTTAGGACTTAGAGTTGACTACATTGAATGTAGTCATCACGTAGTCATTGTAGTCATTTTTTGACTACAAACTTTTTTCTAATTTTGAAGTTTGTAGTTAATTTATTTTAATTTTGTAAATATTCTTTGTTGCCCATAAGGTTCCTGTTTTCTAGGTGTTTTTACTCTTTCCCAGTTTTTTAAACTGGATAAGAAGTTATTTATTTCTATGGAGTTTTTTCTATTTAAAAGTTTGGGATCACCACCTAAACATTCAACCCATATTTCAACAGCACAAACTTTTGTTCTTTCTACCAGTGTTGTACTATCAATCCCTGTAATTCTCTCAGGATTTGAATATCCCTCAATATAAGCCTTTCTAAAGCTTATATCTTTTTTATCCCAATCTATTGGAATAGGTATTTCTAAATAGTCTAAAATCATCCCTTCAAGATGGTTGGCTTCTTTATGGTCTTCCTGTTCTCTCTGAGCTATCTCAAGAGCTTCACCAGTTAAATATAATTCCTCCCCTAACTGCCAGTAACAAAATGCCTCAGCCCATATTTGATCTACTTCTTCAGGAAGTTCTTTGAATATGTTTTTAACTGGTTGGTAAATCATTAAATCAATAGGTAGAAATCTTCTATTTCCTGTACTATCTCTTAAAAACTCACTGCTATTAGTAGTACCAAAGAATATGCATCTTCTAGGAAACTTCTCAGTTCTTCGTTCATATGCTCCCCTGAATATATCTTCTACTTTACTTAAAAAGAGTTTTACTGCATTCAACTCACTCCTATTCATAGAGGCGAGTTCTCCAACCTCAATTATCCATACACCTTGAATACTTTCATATGCTTCTTTACCTTCAAATGTTTGCAAACTATCAGAAAACCAGTTTACACCAAGCATTCTTAAAAAAGTACTCTTTCCAATTCCTTGTGGTCCTGAAAGTATAGGCATATAATCCCATTTGATATATAATCCCATTGCCCTAGCAACAGCAGCCACTAAAGACTTTCTCATTGTTGCTCTTGTATATGGATTGTCCTCTGCTCCCAGGTAATCGTGGAATAATGTATCTACTCTTTCAATCCCATCCCACTGTAGACTTTCTAAATATTTTTTAATTTTATTTACTTTATATTTATGTGAATAAGTTATGAAGCCATCATCAACTTTCTTGTCTCCAACAATACCATATCTAGATTCAAGATATGTTCTAAATCCTGCATCATCAACATTATCCCATATTCTTTCTTTAGTAATCTTATTCCAAGGGAGAGCATCTAATACCAAAGTTCTATGCGAAAACTCATCATATACCATTCTTCCTTTTAACTGTTCATCATTTTCTAGAATAGTAATTATATTTTCTCTAGTACTTTTAATATTTCCATTACTATCTGTTTTTAAAAGTGTAACCCAATCTATATTCTCATCTTTAAAATCCTCTGCAGCGCTTACTTTTTCTTTTAACATTAAAGTTTTTACTTTTTCATCTTCCAACATAAGTTTGCTCATAGCTTTAAAACTGGGAAGCCTATTAACAGGTGTTCCTTCTTTGGCTTCATCATCTAAATCCTTAAACTTGTGAAGTCTTACAAGGTCAAAAGCATTACAAAGTTTCATACTAGCTGGATCAGTTGCATGATGACTGTATAGGAATAACCCATCTTCATATAAAATGGCTCCACCAAATGTGCTTCCTCCAGTAAAGGTTAATCTATCACTATCCTCATGTATCTCATATGCATCAGGAATATATTTTTCTATAGCTTCAATGATTGTATAGCTCTTACAAAATGCACCTATTATCCCAGTTTTATCCAGTGGATTTTCTTGTTTTTTTCTTAAACTGGCAATTGTTTTTTCACTTCCTGGAACTTGTGGCCACTCTGCTACATCCTGCCAGTCTTTATACATTCCAAGTATTCCATCTACATTTAAAAAAGCTTTATCCTCATATGCATACACATAACTACTATCGCTGCTACAGCTTGGCCAATACATGAGCCTAGTCACTTGAAAGGTAGTAGGGTCGCATAATGCAATCCCTATCATACTTGCCAGTTTTCTTGCTGCTGGCTCATATTCATCAGGAGTTAATGTTCTATTCCCTGGAATAAGTATTCTTAATCTAGGTTTGTAATCACTATGCTTTCTAGTAGAATACACAGCATAAGCACACCCTAACCCGCCAATCTTCTTTAATACTTCTTGTGTCTGTCCTGCTTCAATATTATCTAGGTCTAGTGCTATTATGTCTCTTCCTGATGCTCCTTTTTTTCTATTATTATCTATAAGTTCTCCACCAACAAATCCCCCTACATCTTTTAAATTATCCTGCTTGCTCTTTGGGTATTTTAAATATTCCTCCAAAGTTTCAGGAGATCTTACTGGTGTTTTTAACTTTTCTATCAGCTCAGACCAGTATATTTTCTGCTTGGTCCATATAACAGCAAACCTGTTACCAGCTGAACTGATGGTTATTTCTCTATCAAATTTCAACTTGGCCACCTCCTTAACTTTCGTATTTAACTGTTTGCAGTTGTCAGTTACAACCTCGCTTGTACTTTCCTAACACATTGGGAATTTAATCCTCTTGCTCAATAAGTTCAGTTACATCTACTTCTAGAGCTTTGGCTATTTTGCCTACAGAAGATAATAAAATGTCATTACCTTTAATAGCATTTTTGATAGTTGTTTCACTTAATCCACTAATTTCTGTTAATTGTGGTCTATCTAGGCACTTTCTAGCCATACATATCTGCATTTTTCTACCATTTAACTTCATATTTTAAAACCTCCTTATAAAATTTCTTGCCGATATTACCGGTACATATTTTTATTATACACTACTTTTTTAATTTGTCAACCGATATTACCGGAAAATTATTTTTTTTATTTTTTTAATGGTATAATAATTAAAAATAGAGAACTTTAATGGAGGGTAGAATAAATGAAAATAGAAAAACAATATATCATATTGGGGCAAAGGCTGAGAGAGTTAAGAGAAGAAAAAGGAATTCCACAATTAAAAGTTGCTCAAGATTTAAGTTTTCCAAAGTCATCTTATCAAGGATATGAGTCTGCTTCAGCTAGATTGTCACTAGAAGCATTAGATAAATTAGCTTTCTATTTTAATGTTTCTATAGACTATTTACTTGGGAAAACAGATATAAGAACACCATACCCTCATAGTGATGAAGATTTTTATATGCTATATGGTAAAGTTCCAAAAAGAGCCCCAGTAGATTGGAAAAGTGTAGATAAAAATATAAATCTTGAAAAAATAAAAAAGGAATATAGTGACTTTAAATTATTTATTAGTCTATTAGAATATTTTGGATATAGTACAGAAACTGTAAGTGATCCAGAAGGAGATGAGGGATATTTATTTTTATCAAAGAATGGTAAAAGGTTTGAATTGAAACTACCAGAAGATCAAAACAAGATATTGAAAGATATTGAATTATATACTGAATTATTGTTAATACGTGATAAACTTGTGGAATAAGTTTCATTTCATAGAATAATAAAAACCTAAGTTAAAATTCTAAAAGGAGTTGGGGAATGGCACTAAAAACAGGAGAGGTAATAAAATTTAATAGAACTAAAAATTTTGAATACCTAAAAGCTTTAGGTAGAGGTGGAACAGGAGATACCCATTTATTTTTAGATAAGACTACAGATATTAAATTTGCTATAAAAAAATATACTCCTATTCAAACTGAATTTGTAAAAGAGTTGTATGACAGATTTGTGAATGAAATAAAAATTTTATTTAATATATCCCACCCAAACATAGTGAGAATTTATAATTATTATCTTTATCAAGAGTCTTATCTTGGGTATTTACAGATGGAATATATAGATGGAGTACCAATAGATCAATATGATCCTTGGGATTTTGATAAACAGTGGGATGAGATTTTTATTGAAACAATATCAGCTTTTAGATATTTAGAATCTAAAAATATTCTTCATAGAGATATAAGGCCTGCAAATATTATGATTTCTCATGAACAAGAGGTCAAGGTAATAGATTTTGGTTTTGGAAAACTTTTAAATTCAATTGAAAAAAAAAGTGACAGTGTTTTTCTCAACTGGCCTGTGAGTGAGTTACCAAAAGAAATAGCGATAGATAAGACATACACTCTTCAATCAGAAATATTCTTTTTGGGAAAAATATTTAATTCAATTTTAAAAGAAAAAGAACAATTAGAAAAATTTAAATATAGATTTATTTTAGATAAAATGACTAAGATATACCCAGAGGAAAGATACAAAACTTTTACAGAAATAGAACAGGAAATTTCATCAGGGTTATTTTTAGGAATTTCATTTAATGATAATGAAAGAGAATGTTATTCTCAATTTGCTAGTGTTCTTGAGAAAGTAATAGCCCACTACAATGATAATTATGAGACAAATATGGATTTTCAATCCATTTTAAATAGTTTAAACAGCTTAATTACTAGAAATATGCTAGAAGAATATATTCAGAAAAATGATGAATTGATAAGAATTTTTATAAAAAGTTCTTACAGTTATTTTTCTTATAATCTTATTAAATTTGAAGTTGTAAAGAATTTTTATACCTTTTTTTATACTCTTGAAGCAAAAAAGCAAATGATAGTATTAGATAATTTATATTCTAGATTATCAAAAATTGAGATAAAAAAGGAAGAAAATTTTTATGATGATGATGACGAATTTCCATTCTAAACACAGAAAAATAATGCATCAAATGGGGAGGAATTAAATGATTGATCCAGGTACAGCACTTGAACTTGTAAAAACTGGTGCAGGAACACTTAGTCAATATATAGTTAGTGATCCAGTTACAGCAATAGCAAACCTTTGTACAATCACAGGTTATAGTTTAAGAGACTTAAAAGGATTACTTAACTTTAATAAATGGGGGAAAAAGTTTGAGGAAAAATTTCCAAATGGATTAGAAACAGAAGTGCAAGAGACTATATTAAGTGATTGCTTTATAGAATTAGAAGATTATATCAAAAATAGTAGTAATCTTGATGACAATGTATTTGAAAAGATAGGAGATTTATTAATCCATGGCTTAGAGAATGAAGATTTATTGACAAGAGAATATATCAGAATTCTAAAACAATTGACTTGGATAGAATTGCAAATATTTTTAGAATTGTATAATGCTAGTTATGAAAAGAAAACAACATCTAAAGGAATGATACTTTCTCTGATGGACCATCATACTGAAGAAACTATAAATTATTTAATTAAAAAGTTAAATTATCCAATAGAGCTTATTCAAGAAATAATGGATAAATTATTTGATATAAATCTATTTAAGGAAAGAGGAATGGGAGCTCAAGGGGAAACAAATTATCCATTGATTAGAAATCAATATGGAACTCTTAAACCAAAATCAGGGACATATATTATAAAATATTATATGTATAGCAGCTTAGGAGAAGCTATTTATAATTTATTAAAAAAGGAATTCTAGCTCAAAAACTGAATAACAAAGCAAACTTAAATTAAATGAGTTTTGCCCTGTTGGAGTCTCCAATATATTTTGGAGGCTCTTTATTTTTAATGCTCAACGCATTTTTGCGTTCAGTAGGTTAGCTAAATTTTCAGCAGGCTCTTTATTTTATATGTGAGGGGGTCGGAAGATATTCCGAAGCCAGTCTATAAGGTCGTTCAGAGAATCTTCCGAACGGACTATTTAAGCAAAGTTTCGGAAAAAGGTTTCCGAATTTTAATTATTATGAACTTTCCGAACTCCCTAAAAGTAAGTTATTACCTGGGCGGAAAGTTCCGCTGAGTTAAATATCTATAATAGAACTGCCCCGAAAGTTCGGGTGAGCTAAATATATGACCCGCCGGAAATATTTCCTTCGGCTATTTATCTTGACATGAGGTAAGGGAAATTTTTCCTAGTGAGATTTCTTCTTTAAATTCAATTCCCTGAAATTTAGGGATTTGGTTATTATCTATAAGACTATCACAATATAATAGAAATTCCATTTCTGGCATTTTCTCGGGAAAATATGGGGGATGCGGTATTGAGAATTCTTACTCAAAACTTTTTTTATCTCCCCCATGGGTATATACTTCTAAAATTAATTTTAAGGCTTTCCTTTTCTCCATATATGGTTGGTATGTTTTACACTTTGAAGCTCTATTAGCTTTTAACCAGGGAAAAATTTCTCTGGTTTACTTTTTGCTATCCACATTCATATTTACTCATAGAAATGGCTTTGTCATGAGCTAGTTTTACCACTTCAAAGACTTCACTTGATAAATACTCAAGTAATAAATAAAAAGGCTTTAAAATGGAAAATAGAAGCTCTAGAAATAAATACCAGTATTCCAATAAAAAAAGTCCATATAAATTATATAGACTCATCAAAAATTGATTCTAAACAAGCTACTCCAAATGATATCTTACCATTTTTTAAAGCTGCTGCTATTGTTTTAAAAGGCTCTCCTGTACCTTTGACTGTGTTTTTAAAGTCCTTTCCAAGAACATACTTAGAAGTCAATACTATTCTCTCCAGTTGATCTGGTATTTTATCTATCATTGATAAAACCTCAAACTTTTTATATTCAAGTTCCAGTATTTCTTTTTTAATAGTTTCTATTTTGTGAAGTCTGTCTGTGAGATATTCATTTTCTCTTTTTCCACCCTGTACCTTTTCTTTGAGTGAAATAGAACTCAATCCTTCAATATTGTTTTGTAGTTGTTGCAATTCCTCTTTTTTCTTTTTTATGATCTTCATTATTAACAGATTATTTTCTAAGTCCTTTACTGTCATGATGCACTCCTTAAACTTTAAAATTACTCAAAGCTTTTTTATGTATTCTATATGTTTGAGTGATAGAATATCCCAGTTGTTCAGCTATATCTTCCCAAGTTAAATTTTGAATATATCTTTTTTGAAGTAGCTCTTTTTCTGTTATATCTTCTATTCTAGTAATATCATTACATATTTTTTCTTTGAGTTGTCTCATATTCTCTATTTTATCAAGTATTTGCTTTTCTAAATTTAAAGCTTTCTCAGTTTTCTCAGTTTTTCCATATTTAGATGGGTTATTTAGTTCTTTGATTATTTCTAACTCATGCTTTATTTCTTTATCTAATACATGGACTTGTGATAAATATTTTTTTATATTCATAATTCCTACTCCTATGATGTTGAATGATATATTGCCTTTGTAAAATTGATTTTAAAGCCTTTCATCTATTAAAAAGGTATCAAGCTTTGACTAATATTTAAAATGAGAATATGGGCTTATTAGAGCTTAAAAGAAAAGGTATAAATTATGCCTTTTAGTAGTACCCAAGTAGCACCCATTGAAAATATTTAATAGTCAGTAATACTGATAAATAGAGGACTTGAAGAAAACTTGCAAAAATGTATAAATTAAGGTAAAATATATTAATAGTAAATTTGGTATGTAATCAGGAGTGAAAATAAGATGTTTATAGATGAAGTAATAGTTACAGTCAAAGCTGGTAATGGTGGAGATGGATCAGCAGCTTTCAGAAGAGAGAAGTATATCCAGTTTGGCGGACCAGATGGTGGAGATGGAGGTAATGGAGGTAATGTAATATTTATTGCAGATCCGAATATAAATACTCTGATAGATTTTAAATTTAAAAAAGTATTTAAAGCTGAAAATGGAGAAAATGGACAAAAAAAGCAAATGTATGGAAAAACTGGAGCAGATCTTGTTATAAAAGTACCAGTTGGAACTCAAGTAAGAGATATAGAAACAGGAAAACTTCTTTTAGATATGAATACAGAAGGAGAACCTAGGATACTCTTAAAAGGTGGAAGAGGAGGAGCAGGAAATGTTCACTTTAAATCTTCTACAAGAAAAACCCCAAGAATAGCTGGAAAGGGTAGAGAAGGAGCAGAGATAAAAGTAAAGCTTGAGTTGAAATTATTGGCAGATGTAGCTCTTGTGGGATATCCATCAGTTGGAAAATCAAGCTTTATTAATAAAGTTTCAGCTGCTAATTCTAAAGTTGGAAGTTATCATTTTACTACTCTTGAACCAAAACTTGGAGTAGTAAGACTTGAAGAAGGAAAATCCTTTGTAATAGCTGATATACCAGGACTTATAGAAGGAGCTCATGAAGGGATAGGACTTGGGGATAAGTTTCTTAGGCATATAGAAAGATGTAAAATGATATATCATCTTGTAGATGTTGCTGAAATAGAAGGAAGAGATGCTATTGAGGATTATGAAAAAATAAATGAAGAATTAAAGAAATTCAGTGAAAAACTTTCAGTTAAAAAACAAATAGTGCTTGCTAATAAAATGGATTTATTATGGGATATGGAAAAATATGAAAAATTCAAAGCTCATGTAGAAGCACAAGGTCATGAAGTTTTTCCAGTTTCTGTCATATTAAATGAAGGAATCAAAGAAGTACTCTATAGAAGTTATTCAATGCTTCAGGAAATAGATAGAGAACCACTTGAAGATGAAGTAAACATAAATGAAGTATTAAGAGAAATAAAAGGGGATATGGAGGATTTTGTAATAACTCAAGATGAAGAGGGAACATATGTAATAGAAGGAAGAATATTAGATGAAGTTCTTGCTAAATATGTTATTACTATGGAGGAAGAGTCTATTATTAATTTTCTTCATATGATGAGGTCACTTGGATTGGAAGAAGCTTTGAGAGAAGCTGGAATTCAAGATGGAGATAATGTAAGAATAGCAGATGTAGAGTTTGAATATGTAGAGTAATGAATATATAAAAACATGGAAGCTGAATTTACATTATTCAGCTTTTTTGCGATTTAGAAAGGAAAACAGATGCCAAAAGGGTTAGTTATAGCAGGACCTACAGGAGTAGGAAAAACAGATATATCTATTAAACTAGCAAAATTAATGAAAGCAGATATAATTTCAGCAGATTCAGCCCAAATATATAAAGGAATGGATATAGGAACAGCTAAAATCACTTTAGAAGAAATGCAAGGGATAAAACATTATATGCTTGATATAGCAGAGCCTATAAAAAAGTATAATGTAGGAGATTATCAAAAGAATGTGGATGATATATTAAAGGAGAAAGAAAAAGAAGGAAAAAATATTATTGTAATAGGAGGAACTGGATTATATATAAATTCTATAACAGAAGGGTTATCTTCTTTACCAACAGCTGATTTGGTACTTCGTGAAGAACTTATGAAAAAAGACACAGATGAACTATATAATGAACTTACTGTTGTAGACCCAGAAGCCGCATTTGATATACATAAAAACAATAGACAAAGAGTAGAACGAGCTCTTGAAGTATTCAAACTTACAGGAGAAAAATTTTCAATTCTATCCAGAAGAAATATAAAGGGAAATAATTACAGTTTTATAAAAATAGCATTGAAAAGAGATAGGAATGTTCTTTATGAAAGAATAAACATGAGAGTGGAAATAATGATAAAAACAGGTCTGGAGAAAGAAGTAAGAGAATTGTATGAAAAATATGGAGAAAATTTAAAAAAAATAAATGTCATAGGTTATACACAATTAATAGATTATTTTAACAATAACTGTACCTTTGAAGAAGCAGTGGAAAATATTAAAAGAGATTCAAGGAAATATGCTAAAAGACAGTTTACATGGTTTAAAAATGATCCATCATATACATGGTATGATTTAGATAAAATGAGCGAAGAAGAAATAGTAAATAAAATAACATCTGAATTAAAGTTATGATTAACTGTAATCAAGTGTAATTAAATTCTTGATAAAAACATGGTGATATGGTATTATTAATAGTAATAAGGATTAGGTGTATGTAATTATGAGGAAGATTTTTATTTGGATAATTTCAGTCTTTTTTTTGACAGGATGTTCTAATTTGATAAATAAAAAAGTTGAAAATGAGTATGAAAAACAATATGTATACTTATATGAGAATTGGGATTTAGAAAATCTTAAGAAACAACTTAATGAGAACAAAATGACTCAAGGTAAAAATTCATTGATTATTAAATATCAAAAATTATTAGCTGAGAGAGAAAAAGATAAAATAGCTCTAGAAACATTAATAGAGAGAGTGAAGATAGATTTACAAAGTGGAGATACAAAAAGTTTACAAAAAACGCTTAATTTTTCTTTGAAAAATATTTTTTTAGGAAATGAAATAGAAAAAATAGATTTTTCTCAAACAAATATATTTGTTACTAAGCCCAAATTTTACAAAAAAAATGCTAGTAACATAACTGCATTTAATTTTGAAGATAGAACTATATACTTTGATGTGAAATTTTTATTAGAAAAAGGGGAATGGAAAATAATGGAATTTAAAGAGAGAAGGTGATAGGAGAGTGAAAAATATCATTAGGATGTCAATCCCATCTTCTTTAGAGAATTTATCTCTTATTAGAGCTTTGGTAAAAACTTATTTAGAAGTTCAACATATAAATGAGAAAGATATATTTCAATTGTTGTCTGTTGTAGATGAACTTTCAACAAATGTGGTAGAACATGGATATAAGTATAAACCAGGAGACATTATTCTAGAAATACAGAAGTCAAATGATATAATACAATTGATAGTAGAAGATAATGGAATAGGTTTTGATGAGGAAAAATTAAGTAAAGAAGAAGGTGGAATGGGGCTATATATAGCGAGAACCATAGCTGATAATTTTAAAATTGAAAAAAAGTTAAATGGAACACTTTTTAAGATAGAAAAGAGAATTAAGGAGGCTGTATAAAAAATGGTAGAGAATTTTGATATAATTGAAAAAAATGTTGGGGATATAAAAGTTATAAAAGTAGTTGGAGAATTAGATGCTCTGGTAGCTCCAAAATTAAAAGAAAGAATAACAAAACTTGTTGAAATGGACACAATAAAATTCATAATTGATTTTGAAGATTTAGTTCACATAAACAGTTTAGCTATGGGAATTCTAAGAGGGAAATTAAGAGTGGTAAAAGAAATAGGTGGGGATATAAAACTTATAAAATTAAATGAAAATATTAAAACTATATTTGAAATGATAGGATTAGATGAGATATTTGAAATATATGAAACAGAAGATGAAGCAGTGGAAAGTTTTAAATAAAATAAAAAAATGGAGAAAGGATAAAATATGAATATAGGAATAAGTATAGGATTAGTAATAATCGGACTTAGTATCATCATTTCACTGATGTATAAAAAGTCTGTTATAGATAAAAAAATAAATGAGTTAAATGATTTAGAGGATGAAGTTACAAAATCAAAAATAAAAGCTAAAGAGATAATAGAATTAGCTGAAAAAGAAGCATCAGCTAAAGGAAAAGAAATAGAGCTTAAAGCTAAAGAACATGTATATCAATTAAAAGAAGAAGCTGAAAAAGAGATTAAAAATTCTAAAAATGAACTTCTTCAAAAGGAAGCAAGACTTACTAAGAAAGAGGAAACTCTGGATAATAAGATAGAAAAATTAGAAGTTAAAAGTCAAGAACTTGAAAGAACTACAGAAGAACTTGAATTAAAAAGAGAAGAAATAGATAAAATAAGATTACAGCAAGAGAATGAGCTGGAGAGAATATCTGGACTTTCAAAAGTAGAAGCAAGAGATATTCTTATAGCAAAATTAAGGGATGATCTTACTCATGAAACTGCTGTAGCCATCAAAGAGTTTGAAAGTAAACTTGAAGATGAAAAAGATAGAATATCTAGAAGAATACTTTCAACTTCTATAGGAAAAGCATCAGCTGATTACGTAGTAGATGCGACTGTTTCAGTTGTAAATCTTCCTAATGATGAAATGAAAGGAAGAATAATTGGAAGAGAAGGAAGAAATATAAGAGCTATTGAAGCTTTAACAGGTGTAGACATTATAATAGATGATACTCCAGAGGCAGTTGTACTTTCTAGTTTTGATGGAGTAAAAAGAGAAATAGCAAGAATAGCAATTGAAAAACTTATTACTGATGGAAGAATTCATCCAGGTAAAATTGAAGAAGTAGTAAATAAAGCTAAAAAAGAAATAGAAAAAGAAATAGTAGATGCTGGAGAAGAAGCATTAATTGAATTAGGAATACCAGCAATGCACCCTGAAGTAATAAGAACTTTAGGAAGATTAAAATTTAGAACAAGTTATGGGCAAAATGTACTTACTCACTCAATAGAGGTAGCAAAATTGTCAGCTAATTTAGCAGCTGAGATAGGTGCAGATACAGAATTGGCAAAAAGAGCAGGACTTTTACACGATGTAGGAAAAGTTCTTGAAAATGATATAGAAGCTTCTCATGCTATTATTGGTGGAGAATTTTTAAGAAAATTTGGAGAAAAATCAGATGTAATAAATGCTGTTATGGCTCATCACAATGAAGTTGAATTTGAAACAGTGGAAGCTATACTTGTACAGGCAGCAGATGCTATATCAGCATCAAGACCAGGTGCAAGAAGAGAAACTCTTACTGCTTATCTAAAGAGATTAGAAAATCTTGAAGAAATAGCTAACTCATTTAATGGAGTGGAATCATCTTATGCTATACAAGCTGGAAGAGAGATTAGAATAATAATCAATCCAGATTCTATAAGTGATGATGCAGCTACTAAAATGTCTAGAGATGTAGCTAAAAAAATAGAGGAAACGATGCAGTATCCTGGACAGATAAAAGTTACTATTGTTAGAGAAACTAGAGCAGTAGAATACGCTAAATAAGAAAAAAATACAATAGAAAATAATCGCCCCACTAAAATATTGAACATATATTTTAGTGGGGTTTTAAAATTGAAGAAAAAATGATATAATTTGTGTTGGATAAAATGATATAGAAAGAAGGAATAATATGAAAATTTTAATAGTTGGTGATATAGTAGGAAATCCTGGAAGAGAAACACTTAGAGCATATTTAGAAAGAAAAAGAAAGGATTATGATCTTGTTATAGTGAATGGAGAAAATTCAGCAGCAGGATTTGGAATAACAGGAAAGTTAGCAGATCAGTTATTCAGCTGGGGATGTGATGTTATAACTGGTGGTAATCATATTTGGGATAAAAAAGAATTTTATGATTATTTGGATAAGACAGATAAGGTATTAAGACCAGCAAACTATCCAGATGGGGTACCAGGAACAGGGCATACTATAGTTAAGGATAGAAATGGAAATAAAATTGGGATAATTTCTCTGCAAGGAAGAGTTTTTATGCCACCTATTGACTGCCCATTCAAAAAAGCAAAAGAGTTGATAGAAGAGATAAAAAAAGAAACTAAAATAATTATAATAGATTTTCATGCTGAGGCTACATCAGAAAAAATAGCTATGGGTTGGCATGTAGATGGATATGTTTCAGTAATATATGGAACTCATACTCATATTCAAACAGCAGATAATAAAATACTGCCAGAAGGAACAGGTTATATCACTGATGTTGGAATGACTGGTTCAGATAATGGAGTAATAGGAATGTCTGTTGAATCTATTCTTCCCAAGTTCTTGAATGCACTGCCTCAAAGATTTGAAATAGCTGAAGGAAATGAAAGACTAAATGGGATAGAAGTAGAAATAGATATAGAGACTGGAGAATGTAGAAGTATAGAGAGAGTAAATAAATCACTTACTGAAATAAGTTTTAGTTAATGGAGATGAGAATGAAAGTAGTAGAAATAAAAGTAATTTATGAAAGTGATGATATAGAAAAGGCTACAAAAGAAATATCAGATATATTTTATGATTTTGGAGTTACAGGATTGAAAATTGAGGAACCTCTTTCTCATAAAAACCCATTGGATTTTTATAAAAATGAAAAAGATTTTTTAATGGTAGATCATGCTATATCAGCTTATTTTCCATTAAATCCTTATTCTGAAAAGAGAAAAAATACTATATTAGCAAGATTTCAAGAGCAATTTTCAGAAAGAGATGATATAATATATACTGTTGATTTTTATGAATATGATGAAGAAGATTATCAAAATAGCTGGAAAAAATATCTTTTTCCTGAAAAAGTAAGTGAAAAATTTGTAGTTAAACCTACTTGGAGAGATTATGAAGCAGAAGATGATGAACTTATAATAGAGCTTGACCCTGGAAGAGCTTTTGGAACAGGATCGCATCCTACAACATCTCTATGTCTTAAATTAATGGAAGAAAACATTAAAGAAGGAGACAGTGTAATAGATGTAGGAACAGGATCAGGGATACTTATGATAGCTGCTGATAGACTTGGAGCTTCTGAAATATATGGAACTGATATAGATGAATTAGCTGTAGAGTCTGCAAAAGAGAATCTTGAACTTAATAAAATTGATCAAAATAAGGTTAAAGTACTTAAAGGAAATCTTATATCTGTAGTAGAAGATAAAAAATTTGATGTAGTAGTTGCCAATATACTTACTGATGTACTTTTAATTTTACTGAATGATATATCTCAAATAGTAAAAAAGGATGGTCTTATAATTTTTTCTGGGATTATTGAAGATAAATGTGAACTTTTAAAAAAAGAAATAGAAATATTAGGATTTAAAATATTGAAAATAAGGTCTGATAAAGAATGGAGAGCAATGCTTATAAAAGCTAGGTAGAAATCAGGGGGAAAAATGGAAGAATTCATAGTAACAGTAGATGGTCCAGCAGGAAGTGGAAAAAGTACAATAGCTAAGATAGTTGCAGCTAAATATGGACTTACATATTTAGATACTGGAGCAATGTATAGAATGATTGCTTTATATGCTTTAAAAAATGATATAGATCTTGAAAATGAGAAAAGTGTAGAAGCAATGTTGGAAAATACAAAACTGGATATTGTAGAAAATAAATTTTTTCTTAATGGAGAAGATGTATCAGAAGAAATAAGAACACCTGAAGTAAGTGGAATAGTTTCTCCAGTAGCAGCTATAAAAGCTGTCAGAGTAAAACTTGTAGAACTACAAAGAGAAATAAGCAAAGGTAAAAAAACTATTTTAGATGGTAGAGATATAGGAACAGTAGTTTTTCCTAATGCACAAGTTAAGATATTTTTGATTGCTTCACCAGAAGAAAGAGCCAGAAGAAGACTTAATGAATATAAAGAAAAAGGGATAGAAGCTGATTTTGAATCTGTAATAACTTCTATAAAAGAGAGAGATTATATAGATTCTACAAGAAAAGAGAGTCCTCTTATGAAAGCAGATGATGCTGTAGAAATAGACAGCAGTGTGATGACAATAGAAGAAGTAGTTCAAGCTATATCTGAGTGCATAGACAGGAAGGTAAATTAGATGTTATACAACATTTTGAGAATATTGATTACACCATTTATATATATGTATATGCTTATAAATAAAGAAAAAAGAGAATTTTTTTATAAGAGGATGAATCAAAATTTAGATATACTGAAGAAAGAAGAATACATATGGGTACATTGTTCTTCAGTAGGAGAAGTAAATCTTTCAGAGGTATTAGTAAAGAAAATACTTTCTGAAAGAAAAGAAAGAATATTTCTTACAGTAATGACAGATACTGGGATTGAAACAGCAAAAGATAAATATAAAGATAATAATAGAGTAGACATCTTATATTTTCCTTTAGATGATAGAAAAATTATAAGAAGTATGTTGGAAAAAATACAAATGAAAATTCTTATTCTTATTGAAACAGAGATATGGCCAAATCTTATACATGAATCTCATAAAAAAGGAAGAGTAATAATAGTTAATGGAAGAATATCTGACAGAAGCTATGGAAGATATAAAAAATTGAGTTTTTATCTTAGAAATCTTTTTAAAGATGTAGATAGATTCTATATGCAGTCAAAACTTGATAGTGAAAAAATAATCAAAATAGGAGCAAATGAGAATAAAGTGGAAACTCTTGGAAATTTGAAATTTGATATAGAACTTGAAAAGTTTGATAAAAAAACTAAAGATGATTTTAAAAAATCTTTAGGTGTATATGGAAGAAAAATATTTACTGCTGGAAGTACAAGAACAGGAGAATATGAAACTATTTTTAAAGTTTTCAAAAAACTTACAAATACATTACTTGTACTAGTGCCAAGACATATTGAAAGAGTTCAAGAAATAGAAATTTTAATAAAAAAAGAAGGTATGACATATAAGAAATATAGCAAAATAGATAGTGACAATTTTGAAAAAACTGATATAATACTTGTGGATAAAATTGGTATATTAAGAAAATTATATTCAATTGCTGATATAGCATTTGTGGGAGGAACTCTTGTAGATATAGGAGGACATAGTCTTTTAGAACCACTTTTTTATGGAAAGACACCAATATTTGGACCATATTTGCAAAATGTAAAGGATATTTCAAAAGAGATATTGAAAAAAAATATAGGATATAAAGTAGAAAATGCAGATGAATTTTTAGAAGCTGTAAATAAAATAGAAAAAAATAGTGATACATGTAAAAAAAATATAGAAATTTTTTTTGAAGAGAACAATAAGACAGCTGAAAAAATTTTGCAGAGAATAGATAAACTTTTAAAGATGGAGGATTAATAGTGAATGACAGCATAAAAGATGAGTTGTGGAAACATTTTTTTAAAAATCCGAGAAAAAATTATAATCCATATATATTAAAACTCCTTGACTATCCAGAGTATATTATTTTTGATAAAGGGATTATGGATTCATATAAAGGAAGATGGAAGAAATTTTTTAAAAATGACAATCCTGTCTATCTTGAAATAGGATCTGGAAGTGGAAATTTTGCTCAAGGCATGGCAATTAGATATCCTGAAAGAAATCATATTGGACTTGAACTCAGATTCAAAAGATTGGTACTTTCTGCAACAAAAGTAAAAAGAGATAACTCTAAAAATGTTTTATTTTTAAGAAGAAGAGGAGAGGAGATACTTTCTTTTGTTGATGAAAATGAAATAGAAGGAATATATGTGAATTTTCCTGATCCTTGGGAAGAAAATGAAAAAAATAGAGTGGTGCAAGAAAGTTTCTTTAAAATACTTGATATAGTATTGAAAAAAAATGGGAAATTTTTTTTTAAAACTGATCATGATAAATATTATCAAGATGTTATTAATCTTGTAAATTCAATGGAAGGATATAAAGTAATATACAACACATCAGATCTTCACAACAGTGAAAAAGCAACAGATAATATTAAAACTGAATTTGAGCAGCTGTTTTTATGTAAACATAATAAAAATATTAATTATATTGAAATAGAAAAAATAAAATAACCGTAATAGGAGGTCTATATGGCAGGATATGTAGTAGTTGGTACCCAATGGGGAGATGAAGGAAAAGGGAAAATAATAGATGTTTTAGCAAACAAAGCTGATTATGTAGTCAGATTCCAAGGTGGAAATAATGCAGGGCATACAGTAGTAGTAAATGGAGAAAAATTTGTGTTACACTTACTACCATCTGGAATGCTTCATGGGAATGGAAAATGCATAATAGGACCAGGTGTTGTAATTGATCCTAAAGTTTTATTGAAAGAATTAGATACTCTTGAGGCAAAAGGAGCAAAGATAGATCATCTATTTATTAGTGACAGAGCTCATATAATAATGCCTTATCATGTAAGAATGGATGAACTGTGTGAAGAAAACAGTGGAGAACATAAAATAGGAACTACTAAAAGAGGAATTGGACCTTGTTATGCTGATAAAATTAATAGAATAGGAATAAGAGCAATAGATCTATTAGATATGAATATCTTTGCTGATAAACTGAAAAGAGGTCTTGAAGCCAAAAATTTAATATTTACTAAAATATATGAAGCTGAGCCTTTATCATTTGATACTATTTTTGAAGAATATAAAGGATATGCAGATAGACTTAAACATAGAATAATAGATTCTATTCCTGAAATAAATAAGGCTTTAGATGATGATAAATTAGTTCTTTTTGAAGGTGCACAAGCTATGATGCTTGATATTAATTATGGAACATATCCATATGTTACATCATCATCACCTACAACTGGAGGAGTAACTACAGGTGCAGGAGTATCTCCTAGAAAAATAACTAAGGGTATAGGAGTAATGAAAGCATATACAACAAGAGTAGGAGAGGGACCTTTTGTAACAGAACTTACAGATGAACTTGGAGAACAATTAAGAAAGATTGGATTTGAATATGGAGCAACTACAGGAAGACCTAGGAGATGTGGATGGCTGGATCTTGTAGTAGGAAAATATGCAGTGGATATAAATGGACTTACAGATATAGTTATTACTAAAATAGATGTTCTTAGCGGGCTTGATACTGTAAAAATATGTGTAGCATATGATATAGATGGTAAAAGATATACATCTGTTCCAGCATCAACAGAAATTTTAAGCAGAGCAGTACCTGTATATGAAGAATTACCAGGATGGAAAGAAGATATTACTCAAATGAAAAATTATGATGAGCTTCCAGAAAATTGTAAGAAATATATTAAGAGAATGGAAGAATTTTTGGGATGTCCAATAAGTGTTGTATCAGTTGGACCAGATAGAACACAAAATATTCATATAAGAGAAATTTAAAATTTGATTTAAGTGGAAAGGGAGAGTAAAAACCTCCCTTTTTATACAACTTATAAAAAATAATAATGTAAAGAAAAAACACTTGACATAAATTATAAAATTTTATATAATACATTGGTGATATGATGGAGTTAGATGAATTTTTAGAAGTTTCAACTCTTTTAGATTATTATAAAAATCTTCTTAGTGATAAACAGAGAGAATATCTTATAAATCATTTTGAAGATGATCTTTCACTATCAGAAATTGCTAAAAATAATGATGTGAGTAGACAAGCTGTTTATGATAATATTAAAAGAGGGATTAAGTTATTAAAAGATTATGAAGAAAAACTAGGTTTTCATGAAAGAGAGAAACAAGTTTATCAAGAACTTTTGGAACTAAAAAAAGATTTTAAAATAGAAAAATTAAACAATATAATTGAAAAGCTATTTTAGGTAGAGGTGAATATGTTAGATAATTTAGGTTCTAGATTTCAGGAAATTTTTAAAAAAGTAAGAGGTCATGGAAAACTAAGTGAAAGTAATATAAAAGAAGCTTTAAAAGAAGTAAGAATGTCATTACTGGAAGCTGATGTCAATTACAAAGTAGTAAAGGATTTTACAAATAAGATACTTGAAAAATCTGTAGGAACAGATGTATTGAAAGGTATAAACCCAGGTCAGCAGTTTATAAAAGTCGTAAATGATGAACTTGTTGAGCTTCTTGGAGGAACAAACTCAAGACTTACTAAGGGAGTAAGAAATCCTACTGTATTGATGCTTTCTGGATTGCAAGGGGCAGGAAAAACTACTTTTGCTGCAAAATTAGCTAACTATCTAAAAAAACAGGGAGAGTCTGTTTTAATGGTAGGAGCTGATGTATACAGGCCAGCAGCTATAAAGCAGCTTCAAGTATTAGGAGAGCAAATAGATGTTCCTGTATATGCAGAGGAAGATAATAAAGATGCAGTAGCTATCTGTGAACATGGACTATCTAAAGCAAAAGAATTAAACTCAACATATATGATAATAGATACAGCAGGAAGACTTCATATAGATGAAAAGCTTATGGATGAACTTAGAAATATTAAAAAAGCTGTAAGACCTCAAGAAATTTTGTTGGTAGTAGATGCTATGATTGGGCAGGATGCTGTAAATCTAGCAGAATCTTTTAATAATGTACTTAGTATAGATGGAATAGTACTTACAAAATTAGACGGAGATACAAGAGGGGGAGCAGCCCTTTCAATTAAATCTGTTGTAGGAAAACCAATAAAATTTGTAGGAGTTGGAGAAAGAATAGATGATATAGAACTTTTCCATCCTGAAAGACTTGTATCAAGAATTTTAGGAATGGGAGATGTAGTATCGCTGGTAGAAAAAGCACAAAGTGCTATAGATGAAGATGACGCAAAATCTTTGGAAGAGAAAATAAGAACACAAAAATTTGACTTAAATGATTTTTTGAAACAGCTTCAAAATATAAAAAAATTAGGTTCTCTTGGAAGTATTTTAAAAATGATACCAGGAATGGGACAAATTGGTGATATAGCTCCTGCTGAAAAAGAAATGAAAAAAGTGGAAGCCATAATTCAGTCAATGACTAAAGAAGAGAGAAAGAAACCTGATATACTTAAAGCTAATAGAAAAAGAAGGATAGCTTTAGGAAGTGGAACAGAAGTTGCTGATGTTAATAGACTTTTAAAACAGTTTGAGCAAATGAAAGGTATGATGAAGATGTTTAGTGGTGGCAAAATGCCGCAATTCCCAGGAATGAAAGGTGGAAAGGGAGGAAGATTCCCTTTTTAAGAAATAAATAAAATTCAAAGAAATAAAAGGAGACGTGAAACAATGTTAAAATTAAGACTTACAAGATTAGGAGACAAAAAAAGACCTTCTTATAGAATTGTAGCTATGGAAGCTTTATCAAAAAGAGATGGGCAAGCTATTGCTTATTTAGGTAACTATTTCCCATTAGAAGATTCTAGAGTAGTACTGAAAGAAGAAGAAATTATTAAATTCCTAAGTAATGGAGCTCAACCTACTAGAACTGTAAAATCAATTTTAGTTAAGGCAGGAGTATGGGCAAAATTCGAAGAAACTAAAAAAAAATAGTCTGAAAATATTATAAAGGGAGGCTTTATACCAAGGTGTAGAGCCTCTTTTTCTAATCTTTAGTTAGACAACAATTAAAAGATTTGGTATAATATAGAGAAATTCGTGTGAAAATTTATAATAATTTTAAGAAGGGGAAATATGGAAAAAATATATAATGTAGTAGCCAAAAACTTAGGCCTAAAAATATCTCAAGTTACTAATACAATGCAGCTTTTGGATGAAGGGGCGACTGTACCTTTTATTTCAAGATATAGAAAAGAAGTAACTGAAAATTTGGATGAGATAGAAATAGGAAAAATACTTGAAAGTGTAACTTATCTTAGAAACTTAGAAAAAAGAAAAGAAGAAGTAATAAGATTAATTGAAGAACAAGGAAAATTAACTGAAGAAATACAAAAAAGTGTTGAAGCAGCAGAAAAACTTCAAGAAGTGGAAGATATATATTTTCCATATAGAAAAAAAAGAAAAACTAAAGCTGATGTGGCTAAAGAAAGAGGACTGGAACCTCTTGCTGATGAAATGATGAAACTTTCAACAATGGAAAAAGTAATGGAAAAAGCTGGTGAATTTATAACAGAAGAAGTTTCTACTGTGGAAGAAGCTGTAGAAGGAGCTATGCTCATAATTGCTCAAAATATATCTGAAACTCCTGTATACAGAGAGCAGATTAGAGAAATAATGCTTAAATCTGGAATTTTAGTTACAAAGGAAACTAAAAAGGCTAAAGAACTAGATGTCAAAAAAGTATATGGAGATTATTATGAATATAAAGAGCCTGTCTCTAAAATGCCTCCACACAGAATACTTGCAGTAAATAGAGGAGAAAAAGAAGATATTTTATCAGTTTCTGTGACTCTTGATGAAATAAGCAGAAATAGAGTAGAAAATTTAATACTTAAGGATTTTCTTAATAAAAATCTAAAAGAAACTTATCTCAAAATAATAGGAGATTCTTTAGATAGACTTATTCTTCCTTCAATAGAAAGAGAAGTAAGAAATATTCTTACTGATAAGGCTGAACTTGAAGCAATAGCTGTATTTAAAGAAAACCTTAAAAACCTTTTAATGCAGGCACCTTTAAAAGAAAAAAATGTACTGGCACTTGATCCAGGATATAGAACAGGATGTAAAGTAGCAGTCATAGATAAAAATGGATTTTATAGAGAAAAAGATGTGTTTTTTCTTGTTGAAGAGATGCATTCTCCAAAACAACTCGCTGAAGCTGAAAAAAGGATAGTAGATTATGCAAAAAAATATGAGATAGATATAATTGTTATAGGTAATGGAACAGCTTCAAGAGAGACAGAAAGTTTTGTTGCAAATATAATAAAGAAAAATCATCTTTCTGTAAAATACCTTATAGCAAATGAAGCTGGAGCATCCATATATTCTGCTTCTAAAATAGCAGCAGAAGAATTTCCTGACTTAGATGTAACTGTAAGAGGAGCTATTTCTATTGGTAGAAGAGTACAAGATCCTCTTGCCGAACTTGTAAAAATAGACCCTAAATCAATAGGAGTAGGGATGTATCAGCATGATGTCAATCAAGGGCGTCTTGATGAATCTCTTGATTCTGTAATAACTTATGTGGTAAACAATGTGGGAGCTAATATTAATACAGCTTCTTGGGCATTATTGTCTCATATCTCAGGAATAAAAAAGAATATAGCTAAAAACATCGTTGATTATAGAAAAGAAAATGGGAACTTTGAAAATAGGAAACAGCTTCTTAAAGTAAAAGGAGTAGGTGCAAAAGCTTATGAGCAAATGGCAGGATTCCTTGTAATACCTGATGGAGAAAATGTTCTTGACAACACAATAATTCATCCAGAATCTTATCATATAGCAAAAGAAATATTGGAAAAAGCAGGATTTACATTAGAAAACTACAGAAAAGATTTAAATGGAGCAAGAGAAAAATTAAAGTCTTTTGATTATACTTCATTTGCTAAAGAAAAAGAATATGGAGTAGAAACTGTAAAAGATATATATCAATCTCTTATTAGAGATAGGAGAGATCCTAGAGATAGTTTTGAAAAACCTTTATTGAAATCAGATATACTTAAAATAGAAAATTTACAAGTAGGAATGGAAATAGAAGGAACAGTGAGAAATGTTGTTAAATTTGGGGCTTTTGTGGATATTGGACTAAAAAATGATGCGTTACTTCATATTTCTGAAATATCTAATAAGTTCATAGATGATCCAAGCAAAGTTCTTTCAGTAGGACAAATTATAAAAGTTAGGATTAAAGATATAGATAAAGAGAGAGAAAGAGTGGCATTAACTAAAAAGGAGATTTAATTGATGAGAATAAAAAAGAATTCTCTTCTTATTAAAATAATATTTTATAATGATATAGCAATAATGATAACTTCTGTTACTATTGCTCTTTTTCTGATTTTTATTTCTTTTGAAAGTCTTGAAAATAAAGTAGTAGATTCAGGAAGAGATAAAATAATTCTTTTGAATAGAGGTTACAATGCTGCTATTATAAATGCAAAAGATGATCTTTTTCAAGTATCTAGAAATATAAATGTACTTGCAGGAAAAAATTTAAATAATACAATTACTTATAATGCTGTGGCAAAACTTATAAGAAACCAACTTACTAAAAAAAATCTTAAAATGTATTCAGAAAGTTTAATCACTATAGTTTCTGCTGATGGAACTACACTAGGAGAATCTGGAAATGGAAAGGATTATTTCAGAATAGATGAAAGAAGTAAACATATACTTGAAAGAAATCTTTCAAGAAGTGAAAGTGAAATGAGTAATTATTATTTTTCAAAAGTAGGTAAAGACATATATGCAAGAATACTTTTACCATATACTTCAGAAGGGAATAATAGCAAAAAAAAATATATTGTGATGACTATGCCAATAAATGATAATGTTTTAAATGAATTGAGAAATTTTGTAGGTTTAGCTGATGAAGATAAAATATTCTTAGTGGTTGATAATACATATCAATTAGGAGATATGGAATTAAAAAAAGGTGAAAGATTTTTTAAAAAGAGATTGAACTGGGAACATGATTATTTTTATGGAAAAAAAACAATAAATAATAAAGCTTACTATCTTTCAATGTATAATATTCATAATTATAATAAACAGTATATAGGAAATATAGGAATAGCACTTTCTGGTGACAGCATACTTAGAACAAAAGTTAAAGTTTCATTCTCAATACTCTTAATAGTAGTAGGACTTATAGTAACAAGTACAACTATATGCGCACGTATATTTTATGAACTTTTATCTCCTCTTAACAAGCTTATAGATGCTGCAGAAGGAATAAGTAAAGGAAATTATGATTTCACTCTTAAAAGTGAAGATGTAGAAGAAATAAGAACACTCTCTAAATCTTTTGAGCAAATGGCTGAAAGTGTTAGAAATAATGAAGAAATTATGAAGGAAAAAAATATAAAACTACAAGAAAATCTTAATAGGATTGATGCTATTGAAAAAATTCTTATGGGTTTACAAATAGAAGATGATATAAATTTAACTGTGAGAAGTCTACAATCAGCATTTACTTCGGAAATGGGCTTAGGGTACAGCAGAGCTATGTATTTTAGATACAGTAGAGAAATAGATACTCTTGTGGGAGAATGTTCTCATGTAAACAGTATAGTAAAAAATAATATTATGAAAGCTGAAAAAGAAGAGAGTAATGGATTTGAATTCCAGATAAGTACCCTTAATAAGTTAGTTACTTTAATTAAAGTTCCTTTTAAATATGATAATCTTTTAGGAAAAGCCTTAAAGGAAAAGAGAATTATCTATCACAATGATAAAGGATATAGGTATAATCTTGGAAATGATCTTTTTAAAAGTTTAGGAATTAATAATTTTTTGATATTTCCTGTATATACAGAGTCTAGAAATTATGGATGTATACTTGTTGATTATTTTGGAAAAGACAATGTAATCTCTCAAGAAGAAGCTGAGCTTATGACATTATTATGTATAAATACTTCTATCAGAATTGGAAATAAAATGTTGGAAGAGGAAAAAATTGATTACGAAAGAACTGCAACAATTGGAAAACTTGCAGATAGATTTTTTGGAAGAAGAGAAGACTCATTAAAAAAAATGCTCTCTATTCTTAAAAAAATGGGAGAATGTAACCATAATAATGATTGTCTTAAAGATGGAATAAAATCTATAAAGGATGAAGTAATTAAAATAAAATATGAAAATTCTGTATTAAAGGAATATTCTAAAAATTATGAAAATAACATGGAAGTAATAGAATTTGAAAAATTTTTATATGACATAATAGAAAAAATGCAGCCTGATTTAGAAGCTAATAATATAACACTTTCTATGTTTATCAATTATAATGGAAAGATAGTGGGAGATAAAAAACAGCTTGAAAAGGTATTTCATGAGTTAATAAAAAATGCTAAACAAGCTGTTTTAAATAAAAATATAAGCAGTAAAAAGATTAATTTAATAGTAATGAAAGATAAGAATATAGATAAAATAAGGATAAATATAATAGATAATGGAATTGGGATGACTGAAAAACAACTTTCCAATATATTTGATCCATTTATAAGTTTTAATGAAAATACTCCTGGATTAGGACTTGCAATAGTTGATAGAATTATAAAAAACCATCATGGAGTAATTAAACTTTCATCTAAAATAGATGAAGGAACAGATGTAAAAATAACTTTAAATGTATATAAGGAGGAGATTTAACGATGAGCGAAAAAGATTATGGTGCTACATTGAACCTTCCGAAGACGAGCTTTCAAATGAAAGCTAATCTTCCAAATAAGGAACCTAAGTTTATTAAAATGTGGCAGGAAAAAGATATTTATTCAAAAGGCTTGAAGAAAGGTACACAAACTTTTATTCTGCATGATGGACCTCCATATGCAAATGGAGAAATTCATATAGGGCATGCTTTGAATAAGATTCTTAAAGATATAATCTTAAAATATAAAAGATTAAGAGGATATAAAGTACCCTATGTACCTGGATGGGATACACATGGACTTCCTATAGAGTTAAAAGTTACTGAAAAATTAGGATCAAAAGCTAAAGAAATGTCAGCAGTAAAAATCAGAGAATTGTGTGCTGAGTATGCTAAAAAATGGGTAGGAATTCAAAAAGAAGGATTTATAAGATTAGGAATATTAGGGGATTGGGAAAATCCATATCTTACTCTGAATCCAGAGTATGAGGCTAAACAATTAGAAGTATTTGGAGAACTTTATGAAAATGGATATATTTTTAAAGGACTAAAACCTATATATTGGTCACCAGTTACAGAAACAGCTTTAGCAGAAGCAGAAATAGAATATAAAAATGTATCATCTCCTTCAATATATGTAAGAATGAAAGCTAATGCTGATCTTTTAGAAAGATTAGGACTTACTGAAGAAGCATGGGTGGTAATATGGACAACTACTCCTTGGACTTTACCTGCAAATGTAGCTATAAGTTTAAATCCAGACTTTGAGTATGGTGTTTATAAAACTGAAAAAGGAAATCTGATACTAGGAAAAGACCTTGCAGAAAAAGCATTTACTGAAATGGATCTTGAACAGTTTGAATTAATAAAAGAATTTCAAGGTAAAGATTTAGAAAGAACTACATATCAGCATCCATTTTTAGATAGAACAGGAATTATTATACTTGGTACTCATGTAACTGCTGATGCAGGTACAGGATGTGTACATACTGCCCCTGGTCATGGACAAGATGACTATGTAGTAGGAATTAGATATGGCCTTCCAATTATTTCTCCTATTAATAACAAAGGAGTATTAACAGAAGAAGCAGGAGAATTTGCTGGATTATTTTATGTACAGGCTAATAAAGCAATATGTGCTCACTTAGAAAAATCAGGACATCTATTGAAATTAAAAATGATAGAGCACTCTTATCCTCATGATTGGAGATCAAAAACTCCTGTTATATTCAGAGCTACAGAACAATGGTTTGTGAATGTTGAAGGTTCAGATATAAGAGAAAGAGCTTTAAAAGCTCTAAATAATGTAGAATTTATACCAGCTTGGGGAAGAAGTAGAATTGGATCTATGATTGAAACAAGACCTGACTGGTGTATCTCAAGACAAAGAGTGTGGGGTGTTCCAATTCCAGTATTCTTCAATGAAGCAAATGGAAAAGAGATATTTAATAAAGAAATACTTAGAAAAGTAATTGAAATAGTTAAAAAAGAAGGAACAGCAGCATGGCTTAAATATCCAGCTGAAGAACTTATTGGTGATGAGTTGATAGAAAAATATGGGCTTAAAGGATTGGAACTTAGAAAAGAAACAAATATTATGGATGTTTGGTTTGATTCAGGGGTATCTCATAGAGCAGTGCTTGAAACAAGAGGAGAACTTTTACACAGACCAGCTGATATGTATCTGGAAGGATCAGATCAGCACAGAGGATGGTTTCAAACATCTCTTTTAACTTCCATTGGATCAACATATGATGCACCATTTAAAAAAATATTAACTCATGGATTTGTAAATGATGGAGAAGGGAAAAAAATGTCAAAATCAGTTGGAAATACAGTAGTTCCATCTGATGTAATAAAATTATATGGAGCAGATATACTTAGATTATGGTGTGCTTCTGTAGATTACAGAGAAGATGTTAAAATATCAGAGAATATCTTAAAACAAATGGCTGAGGCATACAGGAGAGTAAGAAACACGGCAAGATATATATTAGGAAATAGTAATGACTTTGATCCTAATACAGATAAAGTTTCATATGAACAATTGATGGAAATAGATAAATGGGCATTAAATAAGTTAGAAATACTAAAAAGAAAAGTAACAGAAAATTATGATAGATATGAATTTTACAACCTTTTCCAAGATATTCATTATTTTGCTGGAATAGATATGTCTGCATTTTATCTTGATATAATAAAAGACAGATTATATACTGAAGGAACTAACTCAGTAGAAAGAAGGGCTGCTCAAACTGTTATGACAGAAATTCTAGTCACTCTTACTAAAATGATAACTCCTATACTTTCATTTACTTCTGAAGAAATATGGGAAACTCTGCCAGAAGTATTAAAAGACAGTGAATCTGTTCTGCTGACTGATTGGTATAAAGAAAATGATCAATACTTAAATCCAGAGATAGAAAATAAATGGACAGAAATAATTAAAGTAAGAAAAGAAGTTAATAAAATACTTGAAAAAGCAAGACAGGGAGAAAATAGAATAATTGGGAATTCATTAGATGCTAAAGTAATACTCCATTCAACAGATGCAGAAATACAGAAATTCTTAATTGAAAATAGAGAAAAACTTGAACTTGCTCTTATTGTTTCAGAAGTAGAAATTACAGAAAATACAGATGATAGTTTTGTAAGAGGAGAAGAAGCTCAAGATATTTATATTAAAGTACTTCATGCTGATGGAGAAAAATGTGAAAGATGCTGGAAATATTCTACTGAACTTGGAAAAGATCCTGAATATCCAACTCTTTGTCCAAGATGCACAAGTGTACTAAAGAATAATTAGGAGAGAATATGATCTATATAATTTTAGTCTTTATACTGGTTCTATTAGACCAAATATCTAAATACATTGTGGATAAAAACTTTTTTGAGGGAGATACTATTGGTGTATTGACTGATTTTTTTCACTTTACATATGTAAAAAATAGAGGAATAGCCTTTGGGATGTTTCAAGGAAAACTTGATGTAATAAGTATAGCTACAGTTATAGCAATTGTAGCTATTGCATATTATTTGTATAAGGGCAGAAATAAAATGCTTTTATTAGAAAAGTTAGGTTTTACTTTTGTTTTAGCTGGAGCAATAGGAAATATGATAGACAGAATATGGAGAGGATTTGTCATTGATATGATAGATTTTAGAGGTGTCTGGTCTTTTGTTTTCAATCTAGCTGATGTATGGATAAATATAGGAGTTATATTGATACTTCTAGATTACTTTTTTGCAGAAAAAAAGAAGAAAAAATAGAGGAGGATTAAAAATGACATTTCAAGAGATAATTTTTGCTCTTCAGAAATACTGGAGTTCTAAAGGATGTGTATTAGGGAATCCTTACGACATAGAAAAAGGTGCAGGAACATTTAATCCTAATACATTTTTAATGTCTTTGGGACCTGAACCATGGAATGTTGCTTATGTAGAACCATCAAGAAGACCAAAGGATGGAAGATATGGAGAAAATCCCAACAGAGTTTATCAGCATCATCAATTTCAGGTTATTATGAAACCATCTCCTTTAAATATTCAAGAACTTTATCTTGAAAGTTTAAAAGTATTGGGAATAGATCCTGAAAAACATGATATTCGTTTTGTTGAGGATGACTGGGAATCTCCAACTTTAGGTGCTTGGGGACTTGGCTGGGAAGTGTGGTTAGATGGTATGGAAGTTACTCAATTTACGTATTTTCAGCAAGTAGGAGGCTTAGAATTAGATCCTATTCCTGTAGAAATAACTTATGGATTAGAAAGACTTGCTCTTTATATTCAAAATAAAGAAAATGTATATGATTTAGAATGGGCTCCTGGTGTAAAATATGGAGATATGAGATTTCAGTTTGAATATGAAAACTCAAAGTATTCATTTGAATTAGCAGATTTAGAAAGCCATTTCAAATGGTTTGATGAATATGAGAAAGAAGCAGCTAAAATTTTAGACGCAGGATTGGTTTTACCAGCTTACGATTATGTATTAAAATGCTCTCATACATTTAACGTTTTAGATTCAAGAGGAGCTATATCTACAACTGAGAGAATGGCTTATATCTTAAGGGTTAGAAACTTAGCAAGAAGATGTGCTGAAGTTTATGTACAAAATAGAAAGGATCTAGGGTACCCTCTTTTAAAAAAATAGTTGATTTAAAAAAATATTTTATTAGAATGGTTTGAAATGGAAGAGGAGGAAGAACATTGAGATTACTATTTGAAATTGGAATGGAAGAACTGCCTGCAAGATTTTTAAATCAGGCATTGAAAGATTTAAAAAATAATTTAGAAGCGAAATTAAAAGAAGAAAGAATTAGTTTTAAGAGTATAAAAACTTATGGAACTCCAAGAAGATTAATTTTGGATGTATGGGAACTGGGAGAGCAGCAAGAAGATCTTAATATAGTGAATATGGGACCAGCTAAAAATGTAGCTTATGGAAGTAATGGAGAGATATCTAGAGCAGGACTTGGATTTGCTAAATCTCAAGGAATAGAAGCAGAAGATCTTGAAATAATAAGTACTCCAAAGGGTGAATATATAGCAGCAAGAAAATTTATGGAAGGAAAAGAAACAAAGGAACTTCTTCCTGAAATATTAAAAAGTCTTGTATTAGAATTAAATTTTCAAAAATCTATGACTTGGTCAGATAAAAAGTTAAGATTTGCCAGACCTATACAGTGGTTTTTAGCACTTTGTAATAATGAAGTTGTAAAATTTGAAATTGAAGGAATGGAAAGTGGAAATAAATCTAAGGGACACAGATTCTTTGGTAAAGAATTTGAAGTTAATACTATAGATGAATATTTTAAAAAAATAAGAGAAAATAATGTAATAATAGATATTGAAGAAAGAAAAGCTCTTATCAAAAAACTTATTAATGAAAATTGCACAAATTCTGGAGAACAGGTGCTTGTAGAAGATGAACTTTTAAATGAGGTAACTAATCTTATAGAATATCCTTGTCCTATAGTAGGAAGTTTTAATTCAGATTTCCTTGAAGTTCCACAAGAAGTTCTTATAATATCCATGGAAGTACATCAAAGATATTTTCCTATACTTGATTCAAATGGAAGACTTCTCCCTAAATTTGTAGTTGTTAGAAATGGGATAGAAACTTCTGAACAAGTAAGAAAAGGAAATGAAAAAGTATTATCTGCAAGACTTGCTGATGCTAGATTCTTCTATCAGGAAGATTTAAAATCACCTCTTGCTGATAATATAGAAAAATTAAAAACAGTAGTATTCCAAAAAGATCTTGGAACTATCTATTCAAAAATAGAAAGAGCTACAGAAATAGCTAAGTATTTAATAGATACTCTAGGATATAATGATAGAAAAGACAGTATATTAAGAACTGTATTGCTTGCTAAAGCAGATCTTGTTTCTAATATGATAGGAGAAAAAGAATTTACTAAACTTCAAGGGTTTATGGGGGCAGATTATGCACTTAAATCAGGAGAGGGGAAGGAAGTTTCTCTTGGTATAAAAGAACACTATTATCCAAGGTTTCAAGGAGATAGTCTTCCTATAGAATTAGAAGGGATAGTAACTGGAATATCTGATAGAATAGATACATTGGTAGGATGCTTTGGAGTAGGAGTTATTCCAAGTGGATCAAAAGATCCATTTGCTTTGAGAAGAGCAGCTCTTGGAATTGTAAATATAATACTTAATTCAAGATTAGATATCTCTTTAAAAGCATTAACAGGAAAAGCATTAGATGCCCTTCAAGGGTGTGAAGTATTAAAAAGAGATAGAGAAATTGTTCTTACAGAAGTATTGGAATTCTTTAAACAAAGAGAAATGAATATCTTTACTGAAATGAAATACAGTAAAGATATAGTTACAGCTGTTCTCAATACTGATAGTGATAATGCTGTAGAAGCTTTAGAAAAAATAAAAACTTTAGAATCTTTTACTAAAGAAGAAGTATTTAAAACACTACTTCCAGTGTTGAAAAGAGTAGGGAATATTTCTAAAGATCATGAAAAAGGTATTATAAATCAAGATTTATTTAAAGAACCAGTAGAGACTGAATTATATAATTTTTCATTAGAGCTAAACTCAAAAGTGATAGATGCTTTAAATAACAAAGATTACAATAAATATCTTCAAGCTATAGTTTCAGGCAAAGATATTATTAACAGATATTTTGATGAAGTAATGGTAATGGATAAAGATGAAGATGTTAAGAACAACAGACTTTCTCAACTTAAATTTTTAGCTGATTTATTTATAAAAATGGCTGACCTTAATCAAATAGAGGAAAGATAATAGAATACTTAAAGAGCCTGAGAAATCAGGCTCTTCTCATAAAAGTATAAAGGGGAAAAAAGTGAAATCATTAAAAAGTTTTTTTAAAAGGAAAAATATAGAGATAACAGTAAAGAGATATTGTATAGATGCTTTCAGTCATATGGCTTTAGGACTTTTTTCAACACTTCTTATAGGAACTATACTTAATACAATTGGAGGAAAACTGGGAATAACCTTTCTTACAGATGTTATCTGGAAAATAGCAAGAGATATGACAGGATCAGCAATTGGAGTAGCTGTTGCTTATGGACTTCAGGCACCTCATCTTGTATTGTTTTCATCTACAATAACTGGAGCAGCGGGAGCTATTTATGGTGGACCAGTAGGGGCCTTTATAGGAGCAGTAGTAGGGGCAGAATTTGGAAAAATGATATCAAAAGAAACAAAAATAGATATAATAGTGACCCCAGCAGTTACAATCTTAACAGGAGCATTAGTAGTATATTATGTAGGACCTGGGGTAGCAAAATTCATGGAAGCATTTGGAGCTTTCATAATGTATACAACAGAGCTTCAGCCATTTTATATGGGAATTATAGTATCAGTAGTAGTGGGAATAGCTTTGACACTTCCTATCAGCAGTGCAGCACTGTGTATGATGATAGGACTGAGTGGACTTGCTGCTGGAGCTTCTACAGTAGGATGTTCAGCACAAATGGTTGGATTTGCAGTAATGAGCTTTAAAGAAAATGGATGGGGAGGTCTTGCAGCACAGGGGCTTGGAACTTCAATGCTGCAAATAGGGAATATTGTTAAGAACTGGAAAATATGGATACCTCCTACATTGGCTTCAGCTATATTAGGTCCAGTATCAACTGTAATATTGAAATATCAAAATATTCCAATAGCAGCAGGAATGGGAACAAGTGGACTAGTTGGACAATTTGGAACTTTTTCTACTATGGAGGGCTTAGGAAGAGGAGGGACATCTCTTTATATAGGAATACTTATACTTCATTTTATTCTTCCAGCTATTCTTACTCTTGCAATAGCTAGCTTTATGAGAAAGAAAAATTGGATAAAAGATGGAGACTTGAAATTAGATTTGTAATTTCAAAGGAGAAAAATGAAAAAAATAGATGTAAATAAAATAGAAAATGCCTTTAAAGATATACTGGATGCTTTGGGGGAAAGTATAGAGAGAGAAGGATTGAAGGATACTCCAAAGAGAATCGCACAAAGTTATACTGAGCTTTTTTCAGGGCTGCTTCAAAATCCTGAAGATATGCTTAAAAGAACATTTGAAGTAGAAAAAAATGACCTGATAATAGAAAAGAATATAGATTTCTATTCTATGTGTGAACATCATTTTCTTCCTATATTTGGTAAAATAGATATAGCATATATTCCAAATGGCAAAATAGTGGGATTTGGTGATATAATAAAAGTAATAGATATACTTTCTAAAAGACCTCAAATACAAGAAAGATTAGGATCTCAAATAGTTGATACAATATATGATACTCTTAATTGTCAGGGAGTTATGGTAGTTATAAAAGCTAAACATATGTGTATGACTATGAGAGGAGAAAAGAGAGTAAACAGTGAAATAGTAACAACTTCTTACAAAGGAATATTTGAAGATGATACTGTTAGAAGAATGGAAATTTTTTCATTATTAAAATAAATTTTTATGGAGAATGTCATGGATAAAATATATATCAACAACCTTGAATTTATAGCGTATCATGGAGTATTTCCTGAAGAGAAAAAACTAGGACAGAAGTTTTTAGTTTCAGCAGAAATGACAACATCAACAAGGGAAGCTGGAAAAACTGGTAATTTGAAAAAGTCTACACATTATGGACTTGTGGCTAATGATATAGGAGAAATATTTACTGGAAAAAGCATAGATTTAATTGAAACTTGTGCTGAAGATATAGCAGAGATGATATTAAGTAAATATCCTTTGATTTCTGAAGTAAAAGTGACAGTAAAGAAACCTTGGGCACCTTTGCAGATGCATTTTGAAAATGTAGCTGTAGAGATAACAAGAAAAAGGCATACAGTGTATCTTTCTATTGGATCTAATATGGGAGATAAAAAACAAAATCTTCTTACAGCCATAGAAAAAATAGGTTTAATAAAACAAACAAATGTAATCAAAACAAGCACAATTATCGAGACAGAGCCCTTTGGAATAAAGGAGCAGGATGATTTTCTTAATGCTTGTTTAGAAATAAAAACGTTATTATATCCTCATGAACTATTAAAAGAACTTTTAGGAATAGAAGAAGAAATGGGAAGAAAAAGAATAAAAAAATGGGGACCCAGAATTATTGATATAGATATGCTTCTTTTTGATAAAGAAGTAATAGAAGATGATGATTTGGCTGTACCCCATCCATGGATGTGTGATAGAAGTTTTGTGCTTGAACCACTGTGTGAAATAGCTCCAAATATAATTCATCCTTTAGAGAAAAAAACAATTTTTAATCTAAAAAGAATTTTAGATGAAGCTACAGACGAAAAAGAAAATGAAATATTAAGTTAAAATAAAAAAGAGATCTGTTATAAACTTAGAATAGCTCAATTACTATCACTAAAAAAGCTGACTTGAATTTTTTCATGTCAGCTTTTTCTATTAAAAAAATTAGTAAAAATCTATAAAATGATTTCTATTTTTTATTAAATAATACTTTTTATATTTAAATTTTCTAATTCTTTTGAAATTAATAATGAATGTTCCTTTAAAAGATTTCTTATTTTTATAATTCCTTTTTGATTAGTTCTAAAAATTGGAAGACTGACTCCCATAGCAGCATTTATCTTATTATTTATCATTATGGGAACAGCTATACAGCATGCATCAGAGGTAACTTCTCCGAATTCTTCAGCAAATTTATTGATTTTAGCTTTTTTTATAATTTCGAGTAACTCCTCTATATCTGTGATAGTATTTTCTGTAAACTGACTAATTCCATTAGAATATAACTTTCTTATTTCATCTTCTGAATACTTACAAAGGAGTACTCTTCCAAGTCCTGTACAATATAGAGGAAGATTTCTTCCTATAGAAGACATTAACTTTATAGGGAGAGAACATTCTACTTTTGTCAAATAAAGAACTTCATTATTATGATTTATTCCTATTTGACAAGTCTCATTACATTGAGCAACTATTGATCTCATATGAGACTTTATAATTTCAAGACCATTTACATTTTCTAAATAAGTCTGTCCTACTTGAAAAGTAGCTAAACCAACAGAATAAGTTTGAGAAATAGGATCTAAAACTAAAAATTCAAGTTCGACTAAAGTTTTTAAAATAGGAGATAAGGTACTTTTAGGCATATTAGTCAATTTTGAAATACTTGAAAAATTTAATTTTCCAGAATTTTTAGCTATAATTTGTAAGATATTTGTGACTCTTTCTGTAGGATTATGTAATAAAGTTTCCATTTTTTCCTTCTTTCTTAAAAATAATTCTATTTAATATCTTAACAAAAAAAATAAGAAAAAGCTATTGAAATTTCAATTTTAAAAATTTGTAATATGACAATAAAAAATAATGATTGACTTATAAAAAAGTTTATAGTATATTTTATTTATTCTTAATTACGAACTAGTTCGTAATTAAGAATAAAAGTGGAGGTTAAAAAATTATGAATAAAGAAACAATAATATCTCCATCTTGGTCAATTCACAGTGGTGTGGGAACAGCAAGTTATACATTTATATGGGGAATGGTTGGAGAGAATCAAACCTTTACAGATATGGATCATGTAGCAATGAAAGATATAAGATAAAGTTGAAATATATATTTTATTAGGAGGCAAAAAATGTTAAACGAATTTTCAATGGACTTTTTCTCTTTGAAAGGAAAAATAGCAATTGTAACAGGAGGGAATACAGGACTAGGACAGGCATATGTTGTGGCATTTGCTAGAGCAGGAGCAGATTTGTTTGTTACTACTTATGATAAAGAGTGGGAAGAAACAAGAAAACTTGTAGAAGCAGAAGGAAGAAAAATTCATTTTTTTCAGGCAGATTTAACAGACAGAGCCCAAGTTACTGCAGCAGTACAGGAATGTATGAGGGTCTATGGAAAAATAGATATATTAGTAAATAATGCTGGAACTATAAGAAGAGCTCCTTTACTGGAATATAAAGATTTTGATTGGGAAGCTGTAATGAATATCAATCTAAATGCAGTTTATTACATGAGTCAAGATGTAGCTAAAATAATGGCAGCTCAAGAAAGCGGAAAAATAATAAATGTAGCTTCAATGCTTTCATTTCAAGGAGGAAAATTTGTACCTCCATACACAGCCAGTAAGCATGGAGTTGCTGGATTGACTAAGGCTTTTGCAAATGAACTGGCATGTAAGAATATTCAAGTTAATGCAATAGCTCCTGGGTATATAAAAACAGCAAATACAGCACCTATAAGAGCAGATGAAAAGAGAAATGCTGAGATATTAAGCAGAATACCAGCAAATAAATGGGCGGAACCATCTGAGTTAATGGGAGCAATAGTATTTTTGGCAAGCAAAGCTTCAGATTATGTAAATGGTCATATACTAGCTGTAGATGGTGGATGGCTGGTTAGGTAGAATTTAAAAAAGAGTAGTCTTATAAGATTACTCTTTTTTACTTACCTATTTCAATATTTCTATGACTTCATCTATATTTTTCTGCCCAAAGAAAGTATCTTTGTCATTGATTATCATAGCTGGTACACTCATAATATCATATTTTTCTTTGAAATCTGGGAATGTAAATACATCAATAACTTCTACATTTACATTCTTGTTTTCTACAGCTATCTTTTGTGCTGCCTGAACAGTCTCTGGACACTTAGTACAGCTGAGTGATATACCTATTTTTATATTTACAGGTGAAGAAATATTTTTGATATTTTTCATAGTATCTTCAGATATTTTTTGACCTGGTCCTGCAATGTTGTACATAGCAAGAATAAAAGAATTTAACTCATGTCCACTAGGAAGAGATGAGAATTTTATTCCAGAGAAATCTCCATTTTTGTCTAAAATAGCTATTGTAGGAAATCTGTCTGCTTTAATTTTCTTTTCAAGTTCAGGATTTTCTCCTTTTTCAAAAGAAGTGAATTTCAGCTTGCTTGAAACAGAAGATATTTCTTTTACCATAGATTCAATCATTGAAGACTTTTCTATAGAAGAATCTTTGATAACAACAAGTTCAATATTATTTTCAAATCTTGAAACAATATCTCCAAGCTGTTCTTTGAGGCTACTGTCCAGCAATTCTACTTCTTTGATTTGAGCTTGTGAAGATTTTTCGATTTCTTTTTCTTCCTTAGTCATACCAAGTTTTTCTCTCAATTCATGAACATATTTTTCAATATTTACAGCAGCAATAGCTCCATCTGAAACAGCAGTAACAAGCTGTCTAAGTTTTTTAGGTCTGATATCCCCAGCTGCATATATTCCTTTAATATTAGTTGATAAATCTTCATCAGTAGGAATAAAGCCATATTGATCCAACTGTATATACTCTTTGAAAAGTTTACTTTGAGGTTCATAGCCAACAAAGATAAATATTCCAAAAGATTTTCCATCTTGAGCTTTATATTCAGATACTTCTCCAGTTATATTATTTTTAAATACAGCACTTCTCAATTGAATATCTCCTTTAGCTTCAAGTAATTCAGTGTTGAATTTGACTTCTATTTTTGGATGGTTTAAAACTTTTTCAGCTATTGATTTAGCACATGTAAATTCAGGTTCTCTTGCTATAATTGTCACTTTAGTAGCATATTTTGTAAGAAAAATTGCTTCTTCAGCAGCAGCAAAACCTGCTCCTACTACAAATACTTCCATTCCTGTAAAGAATTCTCCATCGCAGGTAGCACAATATGCTACTCCTCTTCCAGTATATTCCTCTTCTCCAGGAAAATTAAGTTTTCTAGGAGAAGCTCCAGTAGCAATCACTACTGAAAGAGCTTTATAATCCCCAGAAGTAGTTTTTAATACTTTTATATCTTGAGAAAAATCCATATCCTTTACTTCAGAAGATACAAATTCTACTCCAAAATTCTCAGCTTGTTTTTTTAACTGAGCTCCAAATTCACTTCCAGATATTTCAGTTATTCCAGGATAATTAACTATTTCATTAGTAAGACAAATTTGTCCACCAGCTTTATCTTTTTCTATGATAAGAACATCCAACATAGCTCTTCCAGCATATATACCTGCTGATAACCCAGAAGGACCTCCTCCTATTACAATTAAATCATAAATTTTTTCCATATTATTTCCTTTCTATGTATTATTTATTATTAAAAGATTATATTTAAAAAAAGAGGAGACATCTGAATGATTCTCTTTCAGTCTTCCTCTTTTATACTTTTAAAGTTTTCCAACAAGGTCAATAGTTGGTTTTATAGTATCACTACCAGGTTTCCATTTAGCAGGACAAACTTCTCCATGTTCAGCTACAAATTTAGCTGCCTGAAGTTTTCTAAGGAGTTCTCCAGCTTCTCTTCCAATACCGTTATCATGTACTTCATAAGCAACGATGACTCCTTCTGGATTAATGATAAAACTTCCTCTTAAAGCTAAACCTTCTTCTTCTATCATAACTTCAAAATCTCTAGCAAGTTTTCCAGTAGGATCAGCAAGCATAGGATATTGAACTTTCTTTATTCTATCAGATGTATCATGCCAAGCTTTGTGTACAAAGTGAGTATCTGTAGAAACTGAATATACCTCACAACCTTCAGCTTTAAATTGTTCATAATGTTCTGCCAAATCTTCAAGCTCAGTAGGACATACAAATGTAAAATCAGCTGGATAAAATACTACTGCTGCCCATTTCCCTTTCATAGATTCATTAGTTATTTCTTTAAAGTCTCCCATATGGTAAGCCATTGTTTTAAATTCTGATACTTTTTTACCAATTAATGACATAATTTTCTTCCTCCTTAGTTAATTTTGAATTACTTTATTTTGTAATTACTTTCAATTTGTAATTATTATATTTTGATTATATAATTAATTACTCATTATGTCAAGAATTTTTTTAGTATTTTCTTGTTTTTATTTTCTTCATATATTAAAATCTATATATAAAGTTATTTTTTTATTTGAAAAAATTTATAATAAAAGAAAGGAGAAAAATGTTTCTTAAATGTAGAGAGAAAAGTATTGAGCTAGGAAAAAGAACTTTAATTATGGGAATACTTAATGTAACACCAGATTCTTTTTCTGATGGAGGAAAATATATAAATATAGAAACAGCTGTAAAACGGGCTGAAAAATTGATAAAAGATGGAGCTGATATAATAGATATAGGTGGCGAGTCAACAAGACCAGGACATGAGCAGATATCAGTGGAAGAGGAAATAATGAGAGTGATTCCTGTAATAAAAAAGATAAACTCAGAATTAGATATAATAATTTCTGTAGATACATATAAGTATAAGGTGGCAGAAGTAGCATTGAAAGCAGGGGCACATATAGTCAATGATATATGGGGATTGCAATATGACAGAGGAGAAATGGCAGAACTAATAAAAAAATATGATGTTCCATTGGTAGCTATGCATAATCAAAATAATAAGATATATGAAGAAGATATAATTTTAAGTATGAGAAAATTTTTTAAGAGAACATATGAAATAGCAGATAAGTATGAGATAGACAGAGAAAAGATAATACTTGATCCAGGAATAGGCTTTGGAAAAGATATAGAGCTTAATTTGAAAGTATTAAGCAGAATGGAAGAATTAAGAGATATGGGAAGAATACTTTTAGGAGCTTCCAGAAAAAAATTTATTGGAACTATACTAAATGATGTTCCAGTAGACCAGAGAGTAGAAGGAACTATTGCTACAACTGTAATAGGGATAGAAAAAGGAGTAGATATAGTCAGGGTACATGATGTACTTGAAAATAAAAGAGCTGCTATGGTAGCAGATAGAATAGTAAGAAGATAAAACAAAAGTGGATAAACTAAAAAAATATTACATTTTAGTTTATCCATTTTTTAGTTATTTTATTTTTTTTATCATATCAAAAGAACAAACTAAAGTTACAGATATTTTAAAATCTTGAGTTATTGAAATTGGAATAGGAGTTTCATTTTTAGCTGATGACTCAGCATTTCTGCTTTTTAAATTAAGATTTGCAATTCTGTTTTCAACTCTGTTTACAGAAGCACCTTTATTTTCATAGATATTTCTAAGATCCCCAAGTTGGCTATTTCCAGTTTTAGTAAGTATCTTAGCTTGATTAACAGCATCTTCCATAGCTATTTCATAAGCTTTTAACTTTGCTTCTTTTTTAGTTTTTTCTGATACTCCATAAACTATATCACCAATATATTTTATATCAGTAGGCTCAATTTTTTTTAGAACTCCTCCAATATCAGTTGAAATATCAAACTTTACTTTTATTTCATGATTTACACTTGCTGTCTGAGAAACCATTGATTTAGAAGCTGTATTAGTAGTGTATCTTGTTGTTGCTATATTTTCTGGTTTTACTCCAATAGAAATGAGATAATCTTTGAATTCTTTAATAGTTTTAGCATTTTCTTCTGAAGCTTTTATTTTGCTGTCTTTATCATTTCCAAAGGCTACTGAACTTTCTTCAGTTTTAAGTCCAAAGCTAATTACAAAAAATTCTGGATTGAGGTTAACTGTTCCTTCTCCAACAATATCATTTAATCTCCCTGTAATAACATATTCACCTTTGTATTGCTCTTTTTCTATTTCATATTTGAATTTTTCTAATTGATATAATGAGTTATTATCTTCTCCATAAGAAGTATAACTTACAATAATCAATAGTAAGAATAAATATTTTTTTAACATTAATGAACCTCCTTATTCTATAATTAAATTGTCTTTTGCATCTTCAACATCTAATAATATTTTGATATTATCTAAAAGACATTTTCTTTTTTCTTCAAGAGTATTATATCGTGCATATTCTTGAGAGAAATAGATTTTTTGAGATTTAACTTTAGATAATAATTCAATTACATCTCCTGTATAATATTCATCTTTTATTTCTTCTAACTCTAAAAAATTTAAATTAAAAAATTTTTCAAGTTCATAAAATATATTTTCTATTTCATATTCTTGAAGATTTTTTTCAGATTTTAAAACTTCTTTTTGAAGAATTAAGTTTTCTCTAAATCCATACTTAAAACTATATCCCATAATTATCCCTCCAATCAGTACTTTATAAGATTATACTTTGTTTTATAAGGGACAGTCAATCATATTATTTGTCCAGAGATGATTTAGGTCTAAAATTGCGAGATAATTTTTTAAAAATTTAATTTGTTTTTTTCTATTTTATATGGATAAATGATAAGTTTTTTTGAAACATATTCTCCAATATAGACTTGAGAAAGTTCAAAGCCTGATTCTTTAAGTTTTTCAGATATCCATTCTTTATCTTTCTGGATTAATTCCAATATATCTTCATTTATTTGTCCATCAGCTATAAGAGGGTATTTAATATTATCTTTTTCATCATTTTGTACTATAGTAAATTGTCCATTTTGTTCAAGAATGACTCTTTTTAGACTGCTTATATGATATATACCAGCAGAGCGAAGTTTAAAAGTCAAGTCATTTCCTGAAATACCATATTTCATACATTCATCTATAAGTATATTTCCATTTAGTATTAACGTTACAGGGCGTCCATCTAGTAATCTTTTTACATATCTATTGTGTATCTTTATAAACTTAAGTCCAAATACTAAAAGAGTCCAGATTATAAGAACTAAAAAAAACTCCAAAGTAGTAATAGAACGATTGTATATAACTCCTCCAATAATTCCACCAAGAACATAGTTCTGTACTTGGTCCATAGCAGAGATAGGAGATAGATTCCCCTTTCCCATTAAATTTATTTGAAAAGTTAGGCACAATATTCCTAATCCTAATTTAATAAAAACATCATAAAAAGAAATCATATTCATCTTCTCCTATTTATCAATTATTTCTATATTTAAATTTAAAAGTTTAACTTTATCCAATGAATAAAACTGAAAACTATTATTGAAATTTACTCGATAGTAGTCTTTATCCATTTTGATAATCATTCCATTATATAAATAGGTACTGTTAGCTAATATTTTTTCAATAGGAATATTTTCTTCTTTACTCAGTTCCTTTAAAAAATAAACTGCCTGTGAAGTTTGAACAGAAACGGTTTTACTTCTGTTATAATGGGTATACTCTATTCCTAACATAAGAATGATACTTAATATTGAAATAATAATAAGATCACGATATTTAGAAGAAAGTCTATTTTGTAAATATTTTATTATTGTAAAGAAAAAGAATAATAAAATAAAAAGACCTATTAAATATTTAAAAATATTATTTATTTTAGATTGATTTTCAAAATACTGGTATGTGTAAAACAACATAAATATAGACTCCTTTTAAAATATTTATTGTATTTAAAAAATTTTACAAGAAATAAGAATCCTTTCCTTTAAAAATAAAATAGAAATAAAAAAATTATATATGGTATACTTAAAATAATTATATTGAGATGAAAGGAGGTAAATATGGTAGTAGAAATTATTAAAGAAAAATTAAAAAAATTAATAGAATTAGATAAAAAATTTTCTATTTTTGGTTCAAATTCACATAAATATGTATTTAATTCAAAACTTACTGAGGAAGAACTTCAGAAGTTTGAAGAGAAAAATAAAATAGTTCTGCCTGAGGAATATAGGGAATATTTAAAAAGTATAGGGAATGGAGGAGCAGGACCTTTTTATGGCTTACTTGAATTAGAAGATAATGACAATAATTCTATAGATTTATCTAGGGAATTTCCATATACTTATGAAGAACCTTTAAATTTATTTGAAGTATATGAAAGTATGAATGAAATAGATGATGATAATGAGGAAGAACAAGATAGATTTTTAAATGAAATATATGGAAAATCTTTAAGAGGGATAAAATTTCTTGCTCATGAAGGATGTGGAATGTACAGTGTACTTGTTGTAAAAGGAAAGGAATATGGAAATATATGGTATTTTGATTTTGCTAATGATGCTGGCGTTTATCCATTGACAAGTGAAAAAACAGGAAAAAGTATGAAATTCTTTGAATGGATGGAATTATGGATTGATAAATCTTTGGCTCATGTAGAAAAAAGAAATAAGGAACTTGAAGGATATGCTTTTTTTATAAAAGATACATATAAAGATAATTAATAAATACCCAAACAGTTATAATTTTTATAACTGTTTGGGCACAAATTGCTTAATAATTATGATTGACTTGCTGTTTTACTATCAGCAGTTTTGTTAAGGTTTTCTTCAGTTTTTTGAAGAGTTTTTTCTTTAAGCTCATCTAATTTTTTAGAGGCAGCATCTTTAGTTTCATCAATTTTCTGATCAGCTTTTTCAGCATTTTCTTTGACAGATGTTTTAGCATCTTCTACTTTTTGGTCAACTTTATTTTTTAATTTTTCAGTTTTGATTTCATCTAATTTTTCAGAGGCAGCATCTTTAGTCTCATCAATTTTCTCATTAGCCTTGTTTTTTAATTCTTCAGTTTTTTCAGTGGTTTTAGTTTTGATTTCATCCAACTTTTTAGAAGCAGCATCTTTAGTTTCATCAATTTTTTGATCAATTTCCTCTACTTTTTTATTTGCTTCTTCCTTGACTTCATCCATCTTTTTGTTAGTTTCAGTTTTAACTTCCTCTACTTTTTCAGCAGCTTCAGTTTTTGCACTCTCTATAGTTTTTTCACCACAACCAGTTAATAGAACAGTAGTTAAAAGTGCTAGTGTAAAAATAGATATTTTTTTCATATTTAATTCCTCCTTATTTTTGTATATATACTTATTACAAATAGACTATTGTATTTCCTTTAAAAAATAGATGTTTTTATTAGAGAAAATGTTTTTTTATTTTGTAATCATATTTTATTTTTTTAAGATTTAAGACATAAAAGCAAATATCAAAAATTAAAAAATTTGATGAAAAAAAATTAGTTAAAAAGAGGAAAAATATTAAAAAACAGAAGTCTTTTTTTAGGAAATATGATATAATAAAAAACAATAAGTATTTTATGTCATACAGATAAAATTGAGGAAGAAAATAAATTTGATAAAATCCTAAGAATATAGGAAATATTAGTTTTTAATCCTCAAATTAAAAGATATTTTATCAGTAAAATTATTTGAAATATATGAATTAAAAAATAATAAGGCTAACAAATACTATTGCAATATCAGTATAGTGAATAAGTAATAAAAAATTAATATAGACAGGATCTTGAAAAAGGAGGATCATGAAAGTTGAGAAAAATATAAAAATAGAAACAGCAGAAAAAAAGAAAATAAAGATAAAAAGATATCGTTTTATGGATAGTAAATATAAAAAAGAAGACTATGATTTTATTGAAAGATATTTTAAAATATTAAAAAAGAAGTATAAAACAAATGGAAAAGTCTTAGTAAAGCTATTTGAATTTTATGAAAAACATGTAGCTATTCAAAATAGAAATAAAAAATAATGATAAAGATGAAAGTTATTATCTAAATTTATAAAAGGAATGGTAATATATGAAGGATAAAGCTAAAGAAATAGTAAAAACAGAAGCAAAGCCAAGAAAGAAAGCTACAGCAAAGATAAATACTGATTCTAAAACTAAGAATAAAACAACTGAAAAAGTTAAAACTTCAACAAAGATGGGCAGGAAAAAAACTGTTACAGAGGAAAGAATATACAGAGCACTTGGGTGTCGTTTTACAGCAGCAGAATTTAAATATGTAGAAAAAATGATAAAAGAAGTTCTCCCTATATACAAAAATAAAAATAAAATGTTATTGGCACTTACAAGAGAATTTGTAAGTAGTCCTTTAAATGATGAAATATTAAATAAAAACAAAAAAATATTTCTAGGAAGATGGGCAACTATATTTGGAAGTTATGATATAAGAAAAGTATTAATAGTATATCTTCAACTGACAAAAAGACTTTTTATAGCACCAACAAGAAGGTTTAACAATTATCCTTTTATTGATCTTGAAATGCTGGACACAAAAGAGGAGAGAGTTGGAATTAGTGTTAAGATTGATAATGATTTAGTTGATTTGGATTTAGAAGCTATAGATAAAATGAAGAAAAAAATAAAGATATATTTATTTACAACTGATGAAGAAAAACAAGAATTTGGAGATAGGGATATAGAGTGTATTTTTTTAAAAGATGTTTTTGAGTTTATGGAAAAGTATCAATTTCTTCTGCCTTCTTCTATAGTAAAAAAGTTTAAACGTTTAAAAGAATTGGAATAATTAATATTAAAAATAAAAAGTTAATTATAGGGGTTATAAAAGTTGATTTACAGGTAAATATAGAAGGGGTTGAAAAACTAAACTTTTTCAACCCCTTCATACTTTATCTCATATTAGAAAGATATTCTCTTATTATTTCCATAAGATAATCTGTACCTCTTTCTCCCATAAACGGGAGATGTGTTGCTATCTGTGTTTTACTGGGATAAGGGAAACTTATACATACTTTAGTATTAGAATAGTTGCAAATATTTAAAGAAACTTCATCTCCGAATACAAGCTGGCCATTGATATCTTTAAGAGAATTAATTTTATCTTTTTCTTTTTTATAAGAAATTATATTTTCATCATCTGAATCAATATTTTTTAAGGAATGATTACAGATTTTTTTATCTATGATGAAAGCAAATTCCTTGCAAAAATCACTAAAGCCCTTTAGAGTATCATAGTCACCAATTATTGATGCTGTGGGCTGTATTCTCATCCGAGTTGCCATCATCATTCTAGACATATCTCTGATATCTTTTATTTTTTCCTCAAGCTGTTTTTTAAATGAAGCATCAATTTTTTTAGATAATAATTTAGATATTTTATCAGCCCATTCTAGTGTTCCATTATATCCATAAGGACATTGATATAGATACGGTGTGCCAAATTTTTCTTTTAGTAATTTTGCTGCAGGAAGAGCTTCTTTTCTAAGAACGATATTTATGGCAGCTTCTCCCATTTTTTTTAAATCTTCTATTTTGGCTTCAAGTCCAAGAACTACACCATTTTCCATATTAAAAGATCTTTTCATTAGATCTTTTATTTCCCATATATCTGATCTTATTCTATAAGATGCAGCTGAGGCTCCAAGAATATTATATTTGTCAGAATTTTTAAATGTATTTTCAGGAAGAGCAAATTCTTTGATAAATAATGTATATGTATTTTCAAGTCCAACAGTGTAATCACCACCAAATCCTCCATCATCAAAGCAGATAAGCTTTGCTTTTACCTTATCCTGCATATATGTGCAGACTCCTTTTATATCAGTTCCTATTACTGCAATTACAGCTGATGCAACTATAAATATAACTTCAGGATGATAACTTTCATCTACTTCAATAATTGCTTTTTCTAATCTTGAAACATCTCCCATAATTATATCATCTTCACTTATATGAGTAGTAAATAATGAATTTTCTAAATCTATATCAAAGGAACCATAAAATCCAGCACCAAAATGGGTAGTTCCTGCTGGACCATACTCTAAAACAACTGAATTTTTTATAGGCATTAAACTCCACATTACAGACATTCTATTTGATGGAGTAGGGTAAGTTCTACATAAGCTCATTTATATTTCCCCCTTTTAAGTTTTTTGAATTTTCATTAGCTTTTGAAATAGTTTCCAATACCATAGTGTTTACTTCAAATCCTAATATGTTATATGCATTAGTCAGCATAGCTGGGACTACTCCATATTTTCTCATTTCAGCTGAATTACCTGCTCCTATGCTTATATCAGGCTTCAATACACTATAAAGATATTTAAGTGGTCCTATATTGGCAGCTCTTGTTACAAAAGGGTCTGCTTTTTCAAGAATAATTTTTAAATGTGGATCATCTTCTGGTGGAATATCAGAAGTTTGAATCAAAATAGGATTAAGACCTAATTCAATCAAATATGAATGAAATTCATAAGTTGATAAAGCAGTATTTCCACTAAAATATTTTAAATTTTTAATAGAACTTTTTATATCTTTTTCTTTTTCTTTAGATAATTTATATAGAGTTTCTATTTCTTCTGGGAGAGGTTTTTCTAATAACTGAAATAATTCTTTATAGGAATTATAAATATTTTCAGGGGTTGACATTCTTTCAAACATTATATATGGAATACCAAATTTTTTCTTCATTTTTTTAGCAAGAGGAATTCCAATAGGATGAACTATGATATTTACTTTGGCAGAAGGAGCAGTTTTTATCTGCTCTAAAGTACAGTTGCCAGGTAGCTGAAGTCCTTTTGGAACTTCAGCTTCTTTTAATATTCTATATAGTTCTGATTTATTGAAATCACCAAGACGTTGGCCAAGAACATTGATACTTCCATTACACTCTTGTTTTTCCATAAGATTGATACATACAGTCATAGTATCTTGTATTCCAGGAAGATGATCATCAGTTTTAAAATTTTCTGCATGAACAACTTTTACAGGGAAATTATATTTTTCTTCAAAAACTTCAGCTAGAGAATCAATATCATCTCCAATGACTTCTACTACACAAGTGGTAACTAAAAAAACAGTTTTAGGTTGATATTCTTCTACTAATTCTTCAAATGCTTCCTCTAACTTTTCTTTACATCCAAAAGTAACGTCATGTCCATCTAAGATAAGAGATACTATATTTCCTTCTGCTCCACCAGAAGCACCTACAGCACCAGTCATACCAACACCACGCATTCTGCTGGTAGCCATTTTAGTATAGTAAGTACATTCATCAGGTCCTATGACCATCATTATTGCATCTTCTATTTCTTTTATTGTGAGCATAGCTCCCATCAGAGGACAGTGGTATCCTGGAAATAGTGCATTACTTAATGGTTCTACATCTTTAATTTTCTTTACATCTCTTAATTTTTTTAGGCTTTCAGCCATTTTTAATCCATCCATTATCTTATCTCCATTTTCTATATTTTAATATTCTTGAGCTAATACATATTCTGCCAATTGCTGATATACTTTTTGCATTTCTGATTGAGAGAATGCTTCAAATACAGTACCACCAATACTTTCTGCTTTTTGTATTTCAGGTGATCTAGGAATATATTGAACAATTTTTGTATCAATTTCCTTTACAGCTTCCTCTACAATAGCCACTTCATTTTCAATATTTTTAGAGTTTAATATAAGACCATTTAATTTAGCATAGCCACGTTTTCCAAAACCTCTGATTGCCATTGCTATGTTGTTAGCAGCATATAAAGACATCATTTCACCAGAACTAACTATATAAACTTCTCTGGCATAACCTCCTCTTATAGGCATTGCAAAACCTCCGCAAACAACATCTCCCAATACATCATAAATAACAATATCAGGTTTATATTTTTCAAAAGCTTCAAGCTCTTCCAGTTTTTCAAAAGCAGAGATTATACCTCTTCCAGCACAACCTACACCAGGAGTGGGACCTCCTGCCTCAACACATAGAACTCCCCCGAATCCTTCATATACTATATCTTCCAGTTCTAAATCTTCCCCTTTTTCTTTTATCATTTCTAAAACTGTTGGAATTCTTTTTCCCTTCATAAGATTTTTAGTTGAATCTGATTTTGGATCACATCCTATCTGCATTACTTTTTTCCCCATTATAGCAAGAGCTGCTGATAAATTAGATGTTGTAGTAGACTTTCCTATTCCTCCTTTTCCATATATTGCTATCTTCCTCATATTGTTCATCTTCAATTACTCCTTTTTGTTTTTTAATAATGATTACTCTAATATTATACCTCACTAAAAATATTTTATAAAGCGAAATATTTTTAAATTAAACTATAAATTTTTTATCATGTGAATGAAGAAAAGTCAAGTATAGAAAGAATGATTTATAAATAAAATTTGTATTACTATATTAAATTCTTTATTTCATAAATTTTTTTAAAGTAATAAAGTGAGGTTAGAATAAGAAAAATTAATTAATAAAAAATTTAAAATTATTTTATATTATTTGATTGTAAAATAAATTTTTTTTAAAAAATATTATGTTTGTATAGAATAATTTATATGCTTTATAAATAAAAATATTTGATTATCAAATTTTTATTGACACGAAATAAATATGTTGATATAATTCTTTCGTAAAAGACTCATAAGTTTATAAAAATAAGAACAGGAGAAAATGATTATGAATAAGGGGAAAATTTTGTTATTTAGTTTTATAATATCAGCATTGGCACATGGGGAAGATACAGCAGTAAAACTTGATAGAACTGTAATAAAATCTGCTACAGGGTTTTCAACAAATTTAAGAGATATTGCCAGTACACCTAAGATAATAACTTCAGAAGAGATAGAAAATAAACAATATTCTACAATAGATGAAGTTTTAAAAGATACTCCAGGGGTAGATATAATCTATGACAGTAAGGGTAAACCAATAGTAAGTCTTAGAGGACAGGGATATGATTCAAGCAGTAACTATAGAGCTGAAAATAATGTAAAAATTATGATTGATGGAATATCTTGTGATACTTTAGACACTAAATTTGGAGGAACACCTATAAGTTCAATACCAATGTCAACCATTGAAAGAATAGAGGTTATACCAGGTGGAGGAGCAGTATTATATGGAAGTGGAACTGTTGGAGGAATTATTAATGTTATAACTAAAAATCAGACAGGAACAAGAGGAAATGTTGACTATAAATATGGAGATGCATCAGGTCATTTGACAAGTGTGAACGCAGGACATACAATAGGGAAATTTGATATTGATTTAACATATTCGAAAGAAGATGGAAAGGGATATAGAGCTCATGATGAAACAGATGCAGATTCATTTTTAGGAAAGTTAAGATATGATATTTCTGATACTCAAAAATTAGAATTTAAATATACCAAAATTTCAGAAAAAAATAAATATCCAGATGCTTTAACTGGAGCTCAATTAGAAGAAGATAGAACTCAGAGTGGAATAGATACAATATCACCAAATTTATATAAAACAGATACAAAAGAATATGTTTTGAGTTACCAAAATAAATTAACCAATAACTTTGAGTTTGATATTACAGGGTATAAAAAATATATGGATACAGATAATTATACATTAAGTATGGGAACTATCAGTAATAGTATATCAGAAAATAAGAAAACTGGAATTAAAACAAAAGGAAAATATACATATGGAAATGGAAGTTCTTTAATATTAGGAATAGAATATACAAAAGATGAAATGTATAAAAGTGGTTCAACTTCATATGATTTAAGTAAGAAAACAATAGGAGTATTTGCATTAAATAATTATAAAATAAAAGATAATATTGATTTCATATCTGGGATCAGATATGAAAAGGCAGATTATAAGGTTAATAGATATTCAGCTGGAAAAAAAGTAGCAGATATATTTCCAACAGAAGACGAATTTGCTTATGAATTAGGTATAAATTATCTCTATTCTGAAACAGGAAATATGTATTTCAAGTATGAAAGGGCATTTTTACTTCCTCCAGTTATGACATTAACAAATAAAACCCAAGAATCTATAACTTCTAGTGGAACAATAATACCTGAAGCATACTATTATAATAATATAAAACCAGAGCATTCAGATACCTTTGAAATCGGAGTAAAAGATTTTGTGGGGGATACATTTTTAAGTGCAGTAGTTTATTATACAATAACTAAAGATGAAATAACAGGATCACAGCCTTTTTATACTAAACCAAGTGGTGGAATGGGAGTATATATAGATAATTATAATATTGGAGAAACTGTAAGAAAAGGAATAGAATTTTCAGCTGTTCATAATTTGGGAAAACTTGATTTAAGAGGAAGCTATAATTATGTTGATGCAGAAATTAAAAAAGGGAGATACAGCAGATTAATATTAGATGATACAAAAATGACTAATGTAGTGCCTCATAAATTTACTATAGGAGCAGATTATAGAATTACAGATAAAATACTGATAATGGGAGATATTACATATAATGCTGGTATATATACTTCAAATACTACAACAAAATTAGGAGTAAGCAGAGGTAGACAGAATGAATATACAATAGCTAACTTGAAACTAAAATATGAAGTTTATAGTGGATTGAATTTATATGCAGGAATTAATAATCTATTTAATGAAAAATATTATGATTCAATAACTCAAAATTCATTAGATTATAATGATTTTTACTATAGTCCAGCTCCTGAAAGAAATTATTATATAGGGATAAGTTATAGTTTTTAATAAGTAAAATTAATGAATGAGAGGAGCAGTGAAAAATGAAAATATAATATACTTAATATATTAGTCTTTTTAAGAGGCTCTCCAAAACTTTTTGAAATTATGGAAGTTCTTTATAATCAATTAAAAAAATAAAAGCTGCTTGTAAGCAGCTTTTAATATTTTAAAATAATGAGTCTACTATTGGAAATATAGCAGCACCTATAAGACTAGAATTTTCTTCAAAAGAAGAGAAAATTATAGTTTCTTTTCCACGGTAGAAAATATGGTCATTATATATTTCTTCTAAAAGTTTTTGTTTAATATATTTTTGTTGATGACATATTTTACCTGAAATTATAAGTTTTTCTGGATTGGAAAAGAACAACAAGTTTTTAATACCAATAGCAAGGTATTTTATATATTCATCTAACATCTTTTTACCTTCTTTAGTTTTCAAATATTCATCTTGAAAAATATTTTCATATTTCTTTATTTTTTTAAACACTTTATGAAATTCTTCAACTAAAGCTTGATTTGAAACATACTCTCCCCAGCAGCCTTTTGAACCACAATCACATACTTTTCCTTCTGAATTTACAATCATATGATGCATTCTTCCTGCTTTAAAATGAAAATCATTTTGGTTCTTTTCTCTAGTAAAAGAACTTATTCCAACATAATTGTTAATAGTAAGAGCTGTAAAATTTGATAAAAGTGAATTTTCGCTTAAAAAAGCTTCAGCAATTGCAGAAAGATTTGATTCATTTTCTACAAGAACAGGAATATCAAATCTTTTCTTAATTTTTTCAATTATAGAAATATCAGTTTTATTTTTAGAATTAAATTCTATAAATTTTTCTTCCTCATTTACTATCCCAGGAACAGATATTCCTATTCCAATAATACTTTTAAAAACAGATTTAGATAGTCTGCTTAAAAAGAATTCTAATTCTTCCATTAAGGCATCTGTAATAGAAATACTACCTTTTTGAATTGTTTTAGAATGTTTTTTAATAACAATACCTTTAGCATTTGTAAGTATAAGTTTAATTTTTTCCTCTGAAATCTGCACCCCTACAGAATGGCAGAAAAAATCATTAAAGGAGTATTCTCTGGCTTTTCTTCCTACTCCACTACCTACCTTTTCTTCTTCAACTATGATATTTTTTTCCAGAAAAAAAGTTATTATTCTTTTTACTGTAGGAAAACTCATATCCATTTTTTCAGCAACTTCATTGATAACAAAATTGTGATTAGAGTTGAAAACATATTCAAAGATTTTGTTTTCATTGTTCTCTTTAATGTTTTTTTGATACATAACGACTCCCCCTTTATATTCCCCCGATAAAATAACTATAATTTATTATATAATATTTGTTCGTAAAAACAAAACAATAGTTTTTAAATTTATCATTTTATTTTAAAAATGGATTTTATAATAGAAAATCAAAGTTATATATTTAATATATTTGAGTTTTTTTTGTTTGAATAGTATATTCTAAAATATGATAAAAATATTTCAAAAGAATATTTTTTAAAAATAAAATTGTATATTTTCTGAGGAAAATATTTGAAATTTTGGGCATCAAGGAGGAAAAATAGATGGGGAAGATTGAACAGAAAGGAAAGAATATTAATGTAAAAAATATGACTACACTGGATAAAATTTTAAATTGCTTTGAAATACTTGGAAATAAGCTTCCAGATCCAGTATCTATATTTTTAATATTGTGTATAGCAATATTGATAATATCTTTTGTCTGCAGTAAGGCTGGAATTGCAGTTGAACACCCACTTACACATAATATTATAACTGCTGAAAATCTGCTAAGCAAAGGAAACTTAAAACAGATACTTATGAGTATGGTAACAGTATTTCAAACATATCCACCTTTAGGTGTAGTATTGGTAGCAATGATAGGAATAGGGCTTGCAGATAAAAGTGGATTTTTAGAATGCCTTCTTACTGTTGTAGTAAAAAAGGTACCAAGTAATTTAATATATTTTACAGTTGTAATAATGGGGCTGATATTTACAGGAATAGGAGATGCAGGATTTATAGTGCTTCCCCCTTTAGCAGCTTTAATATTTCTTAATCTTGGAAAAAATCCAATTGTTGGAATGTTGCTTTCATTTGCAGGGGCAGCGATAGGTTTTTGTTCAGGATTATTTGTAAGCTTGAATGATATATTACTTACATCATTTACTATACCAGCAGCTCAACTTTTGTCATCAACTTTTACTAAGAGTCCAGCTATGACTCTTTATTTCAATATAACAAATTCAGTACTTCAGATATTTGTTATAGCATGGGTAACAGTTAAATTTGTAGAACCAAGATTTCCTGCTCCTGAGAAAAAATCAGGAGAAAGCGAAGGGAAAGAAATGCTGGAAGTTGAAAGAAAAGGACTTAGGTATGCAGGAATTTCTTTCTTAATATATATGGTATTGATTATATTTTTAGCAGTTGGAAAAGGAGCTTTTTTGAAAGATGATGCAGGTTCTCTTGTATCAACTAAATCTCCATTGATGGCTGGACTTATTCCTATAATGGCACTTGCATTTTTTATACCTGGTCTTGTTTTTGGAAAAATTACTGGAAAAATTAAAAATGATAAAGATGTTGTAAAAATGATATCACAGACTTTGGGAGAAATGGGGGGATATATATTTATAGTTTTTGTTTCGGCTCAATTTTTAAGTCTTTTTTCTAAAAGTAATCTAGGAATAATTATGGCAATAAAAGGAGCTGATGGAATAAGAGGATTAGGACTTGAAGGAATGCCATTATTAGTAGCATATATTTTTTTAGTTGCCTTTATAAATATATTTATAGGAAGTGCATCAGCTAAATGGGCTATTCTTTCTCCAGTGTTTGTTCCAATGTTCATGTTGTTAGGTTATGATCCTTCATTAACACAGATGGCATATAGAATAGGAGATGCCTCTACAAATATGCTTTCTCCATTGTTTCCATATCTTCCATTAGTATTAGCAGTGGCGAGAAAATATGACAAAAATTTTGGTATAGGAACTCTAATTGCAAATATGATTCCTTATTCACTAATAACACTCATAGCAAGTATTCTTCTTCTTACAGTGTTTTTTACTTGTGGGCTTCCATTTGGATTGTAATATAAAATATCAGGAGGAAATATTATGAAAGAAAAAATTGAACAACTGGCAGAAAAACATTTAGAAAGAATAATGGAAGTAAGAAGAGAACTTCATAGGTTTCCAGAGTTGGGATTTAAAGAGTTTAAAACAGCAGAGATAATAAAAAAGGAATTAGACAGAATAGGGATTCCATATGAGAGTGAAATAGCTGTAACAGGTATAGTAGGTCTTATAAAAGGAAAAAAAGAGGGAAAAACAGTTCTGTTGAGAGCAGATATAGATGCATTGCCTATTGATGAGGAAAGCAGATGTGAATTTAAATCTGAAATAGAAGGGAATATGCATGCCTGTGGTCATGATGGACATGCAGCAGGGCTTTTGGGAGCAGCAATGATTTTAAATGAGTTGAAAGATGAAATAGCAGGTAATATAAAACTTGTATTTCAGCCAGCAGAGGAAGGACCAGGAGGAGCTGATCCTATGATTAAAGCTGGAATACTTGAAAATCCAAAAGTAGATGCAGCATTTGGATGCCATATATGGCCAGCATATAAAACTGGGCAGATATTAGTGAAAGATGGAGATATGATGTCACATACAACATCTTTTGATATAATGATACAAGGTGTAGGAGGACATGGATCGCAGCCAGAAAAAACTGTAGATCCAATTATAATAGGAAGTCAGATAGTAACAAATTTTCAAAATATAATAAGCAGAAATATATCTACACTTAAACCTGCTGTTTTATCATGCTGCAGTATAAAGGCAGGAGAAACATATAATGTAATTCCAGATAAGCTGACTATAAAAGGAACTATAAGGACATTTGATGAAGAGTTGACAAATGAGATTGTAGAGAGAATGGAGTGTATTATAAAAGGTATTACAAACTCTTATGGAGCCTCTTATATATTTGATGTAAATAGAATGTATCCTGCAGTAAAAAATAATCACGAGATGTTTGAATTTTCAAAAGCAACATTAGAAAAAGTTGTAGGAGAAAAAAATGTAATAGTAATGGAAGAACCTCTTATGGGATCAGAAGATTTTTCATATTTTGGGAAAAAAGTTCCTTCTAATTTTTTTCTAGTAGGAGTAAGAGATACTCAAGAAGATATTGAATCTATGCTTCATCATCCCAAATTATTATGGAATGAAAAAGATTTAAAGATAAGTGCAAAAGCTCTTTCACAACTGGCAGTAGATTTTTTGAATAAATAGAACAAATTAAGATATAAATGAAGAGAACCTGAAATTGTGTGTGGTTCTCTTTTTTTATAGTTAAGAAATAAATATAAAAAAAGGAAAAATGGGTTGGATTTAGAAAAATACTAATAATCAAAGAAATGGAGGTGAAAATTATGAAAAAAGTAGATGATAATTTAAAAGAAGTAAAAAAACCAGTAAAAGAAACTAAAAATGATTTAAAAGAAACAACAAAAGAAAAAGGTAAAGATATAAAAGAAGGAGAAGGACATCTTAAAAAAGGTGTAAAATAAAAATATTTAAAGATAAATATTAAAATCCTTTCACAACTGACAGCAGATTTTTTAAATAAGATAAAATATATTAAATTGTAAATAAAAAGATAACTTAGAGTTATTATAAAATCCTCTTTTTTATATCTAAGAAATAAATATAAAAAAAAGGAAAGATAAGTTGGATTTAGAAATATATTAATAATCAAATACAAGGAGGTGAAAATTATGAAAAAAGTAGATGATAATTTAAAAGAAGTAAAAAAACCAGTAAAAGAAACTAAAGATGATTTAAAAGAAACAACAAAAGAAAAAGGTTCTGAAAAGAAAAAAGATATGAAAGAAGGAGACGGACATCTTAAAAAAGGTGTAAAATAAAAAATATTTAAAGATAAATATTAAAATCCCTTCACAATTAGTAGCAGATTTTTTAAATAAAATAGAATAAATTAAACTGAAAATAAAGAGAGAACTTAGAATTATTATAAAATCCTCTTTTTTATATCTAAGAAATGAATATAAAAAAGGGGAAGAAGAGTTGGATTTAGAAATATATTAATAACCAAATACAAGGAGGTGAAAATTATGAAAAAAGCAGAAGATAATTTAAAAGAAGTAAAAAAACCAGTAAAAGAGACTAAAGATGACTTAAAAGAAACAACAAAAGAAACAACAAAAGAAAAAGGTAAAGATATGAAAGAAGGAGACGGACATCTTAAAAAAGATGTGAAAGAGGGAGATGGACATCTTAAAAAAGATATGAAATAAAAAATATTTAAAGATAAGTACAAAATCCTTTTCACAATTGGCAGAAGATTTTTTAAATAAAATAGAATAAATTAAGTTTTAAATAAAGAGAGAACTTAGAATTGTTATAAAGTTCTCTCTTTTTATATCTAAGAAATAAATATAAAAAAAGGAAAGATGAATTGGATTTAGAAATAAATTAGTAATCAAAAACATGGAGGTATGAATTATGAGAAAAGTAGATGATGATTTAAAAGAAGTAAAAAATTCAGTAAAAGAGACTAAAGATGATTTAAAAGAAGCAACAAAAGAAAAAATTTCTGAAAAGAAAGAAGATGTGAAAGGAGGAAGTGAGCGTTTCAAAGAAGATGTAAAAAATACTGCTGAAGAAATAAAAGAAGATGTGAAAGAAAAAACTGAAAAAGTAAAAAATGCTGTGAAAGATAAAGTAGAAGAAGGTAAAGAAAAATTAAAAGAAATAAAAGAAGTTATAAAAAAATAAAATAGCAAAAAAGAAGGAGTCTTTCCTAAAGGCTCTTTCTTTTTTTGTTGAAAGTAAAATAATTAGAAATATAGTTAAATAGAATTAAATATAAAAATATTTTTCTTGATTTTAAAAGAAAATATTGATTTTTTATAAAGCTATATTTAATTAAGGAATGATTTAAATTTTTTGTTATATATAATATATTTTAATTTATAATTTTAGTATAAGGAATATATTTATAAAATTTAAATTATGGTACAATTTGCTAAAATAGTTAATATCGTTTTACAATAAGTAAACTTGTACTGATTATAGATAAAATTATATAAAAATTATGTTATAACAGTAATTTCAAAATATTTAAAGGAGTGATAATAGTGGGAGAAGAGAATTTTCAAACCGCATCTGATATAGCTTATAGAATAATTTCGCAAAAAATTCTGGATGGTGAGTTTTTTCCTGGAATGAAATTATCAAGAAGAAAAATGGCTGAAACAGCTGGAGTTAGTGTAATACCAGTAATTGAAGCTTTAAAAAAATTAGAAGAAAATTATTTAGTTGAATCAAAACCTCAGTGGGGTTCTTATGTAATTATCCCCACTAAAGAAAAGATTATAGAAAATTACCAATTGAGAGAAGCAATAGAGTGCCAATCAGCAAGAATATTATCTAAAACTATGACTAAAGAACAGTATGAGCAACTCATGTTGATTGCTACTGAATTAGATACAATACCTTATACAGAAGAAACAGTTTTTGACAGCAGAAATTCACATATATTATTTCATGCAAAACTTACAGAATTTACAGGAAATAGTTTATTGATAAATACTTTAAAAAAAATAAATATGTTTTGGATTTTATGTAAAGCAATAGGAACAAATGCCCCCAAAGCTATTTATCCGAGATATTGGCATAGATATTTAATAGATACTATTGCAAAAGGAAATCCTGATGAATCAGAAAAACTAATGAGAATGCATGTAAATGATTCATTAGATTTAATAATAGCAAATTTATAAAAAATTGTTAAATAAATATAATAGTTATTTTCTTTTGTTTTATCACAAGTGTTATAACAGTTATATTACAAAAATAAAAAATGGAGGTATTTTATGAAGAACTTTAAAATTTCAAAGGTTATTGGTAGCTTTATCTTGTTATTATTATTAGGAATTTCTACATATGCAGCTGGAGTAAAATATATTTCTATTGCAACTTCAAGCGCAGGGGGAGCTTTTTCTATCATAGGAACAGCAATGTCTGATATTATAAATAAAAATGATCCAAATATTTCTGCGAATATAGAAATAACTGGAGGTTCTTCAGAAAATATTTTGCTGGCTAGAAATAAGAATGTAGAATTGGCTATGACTGCATCAGATGTATTAGCTCTTGCATTAGAAGGAAAAGGAAGTTTTGAAGGTAAAAAAATAGAAAAAGATGATTTAAGAGGTGTAATGGGTGGACATATGACAACATTACAAGTATATACATTAAGAGATGGGAAAATAAAAAGCATTAAAGATCTAAAAGGAAAAAAAGTAGCTGTGGGACCTGCAGGAAGTGTAGCTGGAGATGCAATGAAAACAATAATGGATGTTTATGGATATGAGATAAACAAAGACTGGAAACCAGAATATTTATCTCATAGTGATGGAGCGGAAGCCTTAACTGATGGAAATGTAGATGCAGTATGTATAATGAGTACTTTACCTGCTTCTCCAGTTACAACAGCATCAGCCTCAAAACCTATTCGTTTGTTAGGACTAGAAAAAGAATATTTTGATAAAATAATGGCAGAATGTCCATATTATATTCCTGCTAAAATAAATGCTAATGTATACAATGGGCAAAGTGAAGAAGTAGAATATACTTTTGGAAGTGCAAGTGTTTTAATAACTTATAAAGATATGCCGGAAGAAGATATTTATAATATGGCAAAGGCTCTTTTTGAAAATAATGATTTATTAGTAGCTGCTTATCCTCAATGTAATGAATGGAATATTGAAAATGCTACTAGAGGGTTAGAAGGATTAATAGAAATGCATCCAGGAGTTATAAGATACTTAAAAGAAAAAGGGGTTATGAATTAAGATAAAAGGAGTGTAAAATGGAGGGGAAAAGTAAAAATAATCAACTTAGTAAAAATATATTTTTTATAATAGGGTTGGCATTAGCATTATTTCATATATATACTTCATATTTTGGAGCATTACCATCATATCAGCATAGAGTGGTGCATCTAGCACTTAGTATGATGTTAGTACCATTGTGTTATAACTTTTTTAATATGAAGAATGAAAAAATAAAAAATATATTTTCTGTTGGAATAATTACTATAGTATCAATTATAGGATTATATTCATATTCTATAGCAGATATTATGTGGAAATCAAGTGGAACTATGTCTAGTTTAGAAATTATTTTAGCAACAGTTCTTTTAGCTCTGTTACTTTTCTTTACATGGAAAACAGTTGGAGCAGCAATGCCTATAATAGCTATTTTATGCGTTTTATATGCATTGTTTGGACCTAATCTTCCTAGAAGTATTGCTCACAGAGGATATACATGGATGAGAATTACAGAGGTTTTATTTAAAGGAACAAATGGAATATTTAGTACTCCTTTAGGAGTTTCGTCTATATATGTATCTATCTTTGTAATATTTGCTGGGATTCTTGAGGCTTCTGGAGCAGGAGATATATTTATAAGATTAACTCAAGCACTTCTTGGTGGATTTAGAGGTGGACCAGCAAAAGTTGCTGTAGTTGCCAGCAGCTTATTTGGAACAATTTCAGGAAGTGCTGTAGCGAATGTTGTAGGGACAGGATCTTTTACTATTCCATTGATGAAAAAAAGTGGATTTGATTCAGAATTTTCAGGTGCTGTAGAAACTGCCGCTTCCAGTGGAGGACAGCTTATGCCACCAGTTATGGGAGCAGCAGCCTTTATTATGGCTGATTATATTGGTTCTTATCAAGAAGTATTAACAGCTGCTATAATTCCAGCAATATTATTTTATGTAGCATTATTCATAATGATTGATTTAGAAGCATTAAAAAAAGATTTGAGGGGACAAAAAAAAGAAGAATTGCCTAATTTTATGGAAGAATTAAAAAAGGGGTGGCTTTTACTTATGCCATTAGTTCTGTTAGTATTTTTATTAGTTGGAGTAAGATATTCAGCACAGAAATCAGCTTTCTTTTCTATAATCTTTTTAATTATAATAATGCTGGTGTATCCAGGAAAGAAAAGATCTATATCCGAAATATTACATCTTATTGCCAGTTCATCAAAAGGAATGATTAGTGTTGCTCTTACAACAGGTACAGCAGGGATAATAGTTGGAATGCTTATGCTAACAGGAATAGGATATAAATTGTCTTCTCTTCTTATAAGTTTATCTCAAGGGAATGTTATGTTATTACTTATTCTTACTATGTTGACTTCTGTAATATTAGGAATGGGAATGCCTACATCAGCAGCTTATGTTTTATTGGCAACTTTGATTGTACCTGCTTTGGAAAATCTTGGAATAGCTAAAATTGCTGCTCATTTCTTTGTATTTTACTTTGGTATTATGGCGAATGTCACTCCGCCAGTAGCAGTAGCAGCTTATACAGCAGCAGGGATTGCTAAAGGTGACGCTATGAAAACAGGATTTGTAGCATGGCGTCTCAGTTTAGCTGGTTTTTTAATGCCTTTTATGTTTTGCATGAATCCAGCATTACTTGGAAAAGGAACAAATGGAGAAATTCTTCTTGCTATAATAAGTGCTTTAATAGGTGCTTATGGTTTGGCAACAGCAGTTCAAAGATATTTTAAAGGAAATTTATCTTGGCCAAAAACAATAATTGTTCTTTTGGGGAGCATTTCTACAATGATGCCAGGAGTAAAATCGGATATATTTGGACTTATCTGTTTAGGAGCAATATATATTCTTCAAATAATAAAATCTAAAAAGAGTTATAATGAGGGAGAAATAGATGTCATATAAAATATTGATACCACAAGCAGTGGCAAAAGAAGGAATTGAATTATTAAAAAGTTATGGATTTGAAATAAAAAATGGCTCAGGAGCAAAAGAGGAAGATTTGATAAAAGATGTGGTAGATTGTGATGCAATTTTATTAAGAACAGCTCCTTGTACAGAAGCAGTACTGAAAGCTGGTAAAAAATTAAAAATTGTAGCAAGACATGGTGCTGGTTATAATAATGTTGATTTAGAAGCAGCAGCTAGATTTGGGATATGGGTAACTAATGCCCCAGATTCTACTACTAATACAGTGGCAGAGTTTGTATTGGGGGCTATTCTAGCAATTTCTAAAAGAATATTTTTAATGAATAGAAAAATCAAAGAAGGAGATTTTTTCTATAAAAATACTCATAAAGGAATGGATTTAATTGGAAAAAAATTGGGAATAGTAGGTTTTGGACGTATAGGGAGAAGGGTAGCCCAAAAATCTTTTTATGGATTGGAAATGGAAATTCTTACATATGATCCTTATTTGAAAAAAGAAGATTGTCCTGATTATGTAACTATTTGTAATTGGGAAAACATATTTGAAGAAGCTGATATCATATCTTTACACATGCCGCTTATGAAAGAAAATATAGGTTGTATTGGGATAAAAGAATTTAGTAATATGAAGGAATCTGCTTATCTTATAAACTGTGCTCGTGGTGAAGTAATAAATGAAAAAGAACTTATCTTAGCATTGAATGAAAAATTAATTGCTGGAGCATTTATAGATGTATTTGAACAGGAACCTCCTGAAAATAATAATCCATTGCTTTCAATGGATAATGTAATTGTAACCCCTCATATGGCATCTAACACAGAAGAATGTATGATACTCATGGCAGTACAGGCAGCTTCAGAAATTATAAAAGTTTTGTCAAATGAAAAACCAAGTTGGCCAGTGAATAATCCAATAATAAAATAAGTAATGAAATATGGATAGAGATAAGTCTCTATCCATATTTATATTACAGAATTTTTACTAATATTTTCTATAATTATTTTATTATTATGAATAAAAATAAAATTTAATGTACTAATAAAGAAATTAAAAAATAGAAATAAAACATATTATAAAAAATGTATATTAAATTATATATTTATTATATTAGACTTTTAATAAATTAATATGCTAATCTGTTGTTATATAAAATATTATTAAAATGTTTTTAATAATTGTCAAAAAAAATAAAAAAGAATTATTTTTTTATTTTAGTTTATTATTAAAATGATTTTAACAATAGAGAAAAAATTTTTACCAAAAACCTAGGTTTAAGTTTTATTTTATGTCGCGATATCATAAAATAACAGGAAAAATTGATATTTCATCAAGATTATTCTAACATGTAAAATAAAATTTTATAACTTAGGAGGTTTTTTTATGCTGCTTAATCCAGTAATATTATCAGTTTTGACTATGATAATTCTTTGTTTATTCAAATTAAATGTAATTTTTTCTATACTTATTGCAGCTTTAATAGCAGGAATAACTTCTGGGATTGGGATGCCTGGAACTATGAAGATTTTAATAAGTGGAATGGGAGGAAACTCTGAAACTGCACTCAGTTATCTCTTGCTTGGAACATTAGCAGTAGCTATAAACAGTACAGGAGTAGCAAGTATAATATCTAAAAAAATAGCAGGAATAGTAGGTGGAAGAAAACAGATTCTCCTTTTATTAATAGCAGGATTGGCTTGTTTTTCACAAAATCTTATACCAGTCCATATAGCATTTATTCCTATATTGATTCCACCATTATTAAAGTTAATGAACAAGTTAAAGCTAGATAGAAGAGCAATGGCATGTTCATTGACATTTGGACTAAAAACTCCATATGTAGTTTTACCAGTAGGATTTGGATTGATATTTCATACAATAGTAAAAGATCAAATATCAGCCAATGGTTATAATATAGAACTCAGTGAAGTATGGAAATCCACTTGGATATTAGGATTGGCTATGTTTATAGGAGTACTTACAGCAATATTTATCACTTATAGAAAAGATAGAGAATACAAAGATCTTCCTTTAAAAGGTATGGAAGAAGTAGAGAGTGAAAAGATGGAAAAGAAACACTGGATAACATTGATTGCAGCATTAACAGCTTTTGGGATACAGTTATATAGCGGCTCTCTTCCATTAGGAGCTTTAGCAGCCCTTGGAATAATGATAATTTTTAAAGTAATAAAATGGAATGAATTAGATAATGTTTTAAATGATGGCTTGCTTATAATGGGATTGATAGCATTTATTATGCTTGTAGCAGCAGGATATGGAAGAGTAATTAGAGAAACAGGAGCTATAGAAACTCTTGTGACAGGAGTAGTTGGAATATGTGGAGGAAGTAAAATAATTGCCTCTTTAGCAATGCTTATAGTAGGTCTTTTTATTACAATGGGAATTGGGACATCTTTTGGAACTGTACCTATACTTGCAACTATTTATGTTCCTCTTACAATAGAAATGGGATATTCTCCAGCTGCAATGATAGTTCTGATTACAGCAGCTTCCATAATAGGCGATGCAGGATCACCAGCTTCAGATTCAACATTGGGACCAACATCAGGATTAAATGCAGATGGGCAGCATGAACATATAAAAAATACTTGTATAGCAACGTTTATACATTTCTGTATACCATTATTTATAGCAGGATTTATAGGAAGTTTAATATTTTAAAAAATAGATATAAAATAACTTAGGAGGCGATTTTTAATGAGATTGAGAATAGGGGACAGAAGACTTACATTAGAAGATCTGATTAATGTTACAAGAAAAGGTTATGAGGTAGTAATATCAGAAGAAGCATATAAAAGAGTAGCAGAAGCCAGAGCGCTTGTAGATAGATATGTAAAAGAAAAAAAGGTATCCTATGGAATTACTACAGGATTTGGAAAATTTTCAGATACAGTTATTTCAGAAGAAGAAACAGGATTGCTTCAAAAAAATCTTATAATGAGTCATTCATGTGGTGTAGGAAACCCGCTTCCAGTAGATATGGCAAAGGGAATAATGCTTCTTAGAGTAGTAAATTTATCCAAAGGGCATTCAGGAGTAAGAAAAATAATTTTAGATACATTGGTAGATATGCTTAATAAGGATGTAACTCCATTTATTCCAGAAAAAGGATCATTAGGAGCTTCAGGAGATTTAGCCCCTTTATCACATATGGTATTGGTAATGTTAGGGATGGGAAAAGCTTATGTAAATGGAGAGCTTTTGAATGGGGCAGAAGCCATGAAAAAAGCTGGAGTATCTATTCTTGATGAACTTTCTTCTAAAGAAGGATTAGCACTTATTAATGGAACACAAGTAATGACATCAATTGGAGCTCATGTAACATATGATGCAATTAATCTTATGAAACATCTGGATATTGCAGGAGCTCTTACAATGGAAGCTTTAAATGGAATAACTTGTGCATTTGATCCTAGAGTTCATGAAGTGAGAGGGCATCAAGGTCAGATAAAAACAGCTGAAAATTTCAGAAATATCCTTAAAGAAAGTAAATGTACAACTAGACAGGGAGAAATGAGAACACAGGATCCATATACATTGAGATGCATTCCGCAAATACATGGAGCAAGTAAGGATGCACTTGAATTTATAAGAGAGAAAGTTGAAATAGAAATGGATGCAGTAACTGATAATCCAATAATTTTCTGTGATACAGATGATGTTATTTCAGGAGGAAATTTTCATGGACAGCCTATGGCACTTCCATTTGATTTTTTAGGAATAGCAATATCAGAAATGGCAAATGTTTCTGAAAGAAGAATAGAAAGACTTGTAAATCCAAGCTTAAATTGTGGGCTTCCAGCATTTTTAGTTGAAAATGGAGGAGTTAATTCTGGATTTATGATAGTTCAATATAGTGCAGCTTCTCTTGTATCAGAAAATAAAGTTTTAGCTCATCCTGCTTCAGTAGATTCTATACCATCTTCAGCAAATCAAGAAGATCATGTATCTATGGGAACTATAGCAGCCAGAAAAGCAGGAGAGATATTAAAAAATGCAAGAAAAGTAATAGCTATGGAAATTTTGTCAGCTTGTCAGGGAATAGACCTTAAAAAAATAAATAAAAATCTTGGACTTGGAACTGAAAAAGCATATACAGCAGTAAGAGAAGTAGTATCATATTATGATAAAGACAGGGTTATGAATATTGATATCAACACTGTAGAAGCATTAATAGAAAAAAACAGTATAGTTGAAAATGTAGAAAAAGTTATTGGAGAATTAAAAATATAGGGGGATATAAAATGATAAACAAAGACATATTTAATGCAATGACAATAAAACTGGCAGCTCAAGATATACCAGAAAAAATGCCTGAAATGGATCCAAAAATAAGAAGGGCACCAAAGAGGGTAGTGTATCTGGAAAAAGATGAAATTGAATTAGCTCTAAAAAATGCTTTAAGATATATACCAGAAGAATATCATGAAAAACTGGCACCAGAATTTTTAAATGAATTAATGGAGCACGGAAGAATATATGGGTATAGATTCAGACCAGAAGGAAGAATATATGGGAAGCCTATTGATGAATACAGAGGAAAATGTGGAGAGGCTAAAGCTATGCAGGTAATGATAGATAATAATCTTGATTTTGAAATAGCTCTTTACCCTTATGAGTTAGTTACTTATGGGGAAACGGGACAAATATGTCAAAACTGGATGCAGTATCTGCTTATAAAAAAATATCTTGAAAACCTTACTCAAGATCAGACTTTAGTAGTAGCCTCAGGACATCCTACAGGATTATTCAGATCAAATCCATATGCACCAAGAGCGATAATAACTAATGCACTTATGGTGGGAGCATTTGATGACTATGATAACTGGGCAAGAGCAGCAGCTATTGGAGTAGCTAATTATGGGCAAATGACAGCTGGTGGCTGGATGTACATAGGACCACAAGGAATAGTACATGGGACTTATTCCACAATACTTAATGCAGCAAGACTTTTTTGTGGAGTAGCAAAAGATGGAGATCTTGCAGGAAAGATATTTGTTACTTCTGGGTTAGGAGGAATGAGTGGAGCTCAAGGAAAAGCTACTGTAATAGCTAAAGGGGTAGGAATAGTAGCAGAAGTAGATATTTCAAGAATTCATACAAGGATTGAACAGGGATGGATAGATAAAATAGCTTGGACTCCAGAAGAGGCATTTTCTATTGCAAAAGAGAAACAAGAAGCTAAAGTTCCATATGCAATAGCTTTTCATGGAAATATTGTAGACCTTTTAGAATATGCTGATAAAAATAATAAACATATAGACCTTCTTTCAGATCAGACATCATGTCATGCTGTATATGATGGAGGATACTGTCCAGCAGGAATAACTTTTGAAGAAAGAACAAGATTGCTGGCAGAAGATAGAGAAACTTTTAATAAACTTATAGATGAAACATTAAGAAGACATTATGAAGTTATAAAAAAACTAACATCTAAAGGAGTATATTTTTTTGATTATGGAAATAGTTTCCTTAAATCTATTTATGATATAGGAATTAAAGAAATATCTAAAAATGGAAGAAATGATAAAGGTGGCTTTATATTTCCTTCATATGTAGAGGATATTTTAGGGCCAGAACTATTTGATTATGGATATGGACCTTTTAGATGGGTGTGTTTGTCTGGTAAAAAAGAAGATTTATTAAAAACTGATCATGCAGCACTTGAACTTGTTGACCCAGAGAGAAGATATCAGGACAGAGATAATTATATGTGGATAAAAGATGCTGATAAAAATGGACTTGTAGTGGGAACACAGGCCAGAATATTTTATCAGGATGCAATGAGCAGAACAAGAGTAGCTTTAAAATTTAATGAGATGGTGAGAAATGGTGAGATAGGGCCAGTAATGCTTGGAAGAGATCATCATGATGTATCTGGAACAGATTCACCATTTAGAGAAACTTCAAATATAAAAGATGGAAGCAACATAATGGCAGATATGGCAACTCAATGTTTTGCTGGTAATGCAGCAAGAGGAATGACTATGATAGCTCTTCACAATGGAGGAGGGGTAGGAATAGGAAAATCTATTAATGGTGGATTTGGAATGGTTCTTGATGGAAGCCACAGAGTTGATGAAATACTAATGCAGGCTATGCCTTGGGATGTAATGGGGGGAGTAGCCAGAAGAGCATGGGCTAGAAATCCTCATTCAATAGAAACAGTTATTGAATATAATAATGATAATAAAGGAACAGATCATATTACACTTCCTTACATTGCTGATGATGACTTGATTAAAAAACTTGTTGCTGAAAAAATAAAATAAATAAAAATTATACATGGTGGAGGAGCAGATGACAGCAGACTTAATATTATATAATATTGGAATATTAGTAACTTCCAAAGAATTAGATAGGGTAAATTTTGATAATGGAATGGAAAATATAGAGATATTAAAAAATGCTTATCTAGCTGTAGCAGATGGAAAAATACTTCAGATTGGAACTGGAAATATACCTGAAAGTTTAAAATCAGAATGGACAAAGTTTGTGGATGTGGAAAAAAAAGTAGTTACTCCTGGAATTATAGATTCACACACACATCTTGTGCATTATGGCTCTAGAGAAAATGAACTTTCCTTAAAATTAAAGGGAGTGCCTTATCTTGAAATACTTAGAAATGGTGGAGGAATACTTAGTACAGTAAGAGCTACAAGAAAAGCTACAAGATATGAGCTTTTTGATAAAGCATATGAAGTATTAGATAGAATGCTTTGTTTTGGAGTAACTACAGTAGAATCTAAAAGTGGGTATGGACTTGATTTAGAAAATGAAATAAAACAGCTGGAAGTAAATAAGAGATTGGATGAAAAACATCCTATTGATATAGTTTCTACATTTATGGGGGCTCATGCTATACCAGAGGAATTTAAAGGAAACTCAAAAGGTTATATTGAAGAAATAATAAAAATGCTTCCTATAATAAAAGAAAAAAAACTTGCAGAATTTTGTGATATATTTTGTGAAGATGAGGTTTTTTCAGTAAAAGAGAGCAGAAAAATATTAAATGAAGCTAAGAAATATGGATATATGTTGAAGATACATGCTGATGAAATAGTATCTCTTGGGGGTGGTGAACTTGCAGGGGAAGTAGGAGCAGTGTCTTCAGAACATCTTATGGCAGTAAGCGATGAAGGAATTAAAAGTCTAAAAGAAAATGGAGTAATAGCTGATATCCTGCCAGCTACTTCATTTAATCTTGGGAAATCTTATGCACCTGTGAGAAAAATGATAAATGAAGGAGTAGACATTGCTATATCTACTGATTATAATCCAGGTTCATGTCCTACTGAAAATATGCAGTTGGTAATGCAGATATGCTCTTCGCAGCTGCGAATGACCCCAGCTGAAATATTTAAGGCAGTAACTCTAAATGGAGCAAGAGCTGTGAAAAGAGAAAATAATATAGGAAGTCTTGAAGTAGGAAAAAAAGCTGATTTTGTAATATTTGATACAGATAAATCATGTAAAAGATGTTTATAAAAATGGAAAACAGGTAGTAAAAAATAAACATATCTGTTATAAATAAAAAATATTAAAATAAAAGAGGATGGAGAAAAGCAGAATTTAATATCTGTTTTGTATTCCATCCTCTTTATAGTTGAAAGATAAAGATTTGAAAAAAGAGGAAAATCTGCTATATTAAAAGTAAATAAGAAATGTCTATATACTAATTATGGAAAGGAAAGATAAATGAAAATTAATATTTTAAAAAAATCTTATAAAGTAAAAAGGATTTCTCTGATTGTTACATTATTTTTTAGTTTATTTATTTTGAGTAACTGTTCATCTCAAGAAATAAATAAAATAGAAAAACCTCAACAGTGGGGGATCCCTTTGGAAGTAGAAGGACTGGATAATTTTCATAAAGTTTCAGAAAATCTTTTTCGTTCAGCTCAGCCTACAAGAGAGGGGATGAAAAAAGCAGAAGAATTAGGGATTGGAACAGTAATATCTTTACGTTCTAAACAGAAAGATATAGAATTAGCTGAAAATACTGATTTAAAGCTTATACATGTAAGTATGAGAGCATGGAATCCTAGATATGAAGATGCAGTAAAAGTTATGCAGTTTTTAAATCCAGATAATTTATCTACAAATGAAAAACCAATATTAATACATTGCTATCATGGAGCAGATCGAACAGGAATGATGGTTGCTTTGTATCGGATGGTATATCAAAATTGGGAAAGAGAAGAAGCTCTGTCTGAAATGTTAAATGGAGGATATGGATATCATTCAATGTGGAAAGATATAGTTACTTTTATAAAAGAAGTGGATATAGAACAATTAAAAAAAGACAGCCAGATAAATAAATAATTTTTATTATAGAAATTATCTTTTTAAAAAATATTGAAGAGAAGATAAAAAATTTAATAAATATTTTAAATCTTCTCTTTTTTATTTTATAGAGTTATTTTGTGTTCATCATAATTTATTGTAATAGTAGCTTCTTTAAAAGATATTTCATATATGATAAGTTTGTCCTCAAAATTATCTATTATTTCTTTATAATCAGGGACTTTTTCACAAACGACCTGTTTGAAGTCAGACATAGGTAAATCACTCTTTTTAACTATTCCAGAATTTGTACGTGCATATTTTATATTCTCTCTTGGAATAGTTGTAAAAGATACTTTATTATTTTTTTCAAATTCTTTTGTTTTGACTTCGTCTTTAAAACTGCTAAAATATAGAATATTTTTATCTGGCCAGAAATAAAAACTGACTATTCTTACATTTGGTATGTCATTTACACTTGTAGCTAAAGCAATATCACTTTGTTTCTCCATTATTTCATAAAACTCTTTAAGCAAATCCATTTTTTACCTCCATAAATATTTGTTTCAATAGATCTATTGTTACTTAAGTATAACATTAAAAAGCTGACATCAGTATGTCATAGTTTAAAAATAAAAATTCAGGATGTGATAAAATTTGAAAATTGATAGACTTCTTTCTATTGTTATAGCCCTTCTTGAACAGAATAAAATAAGTGCGTCTAAATTAGCTGAAATGTTTGAAGTGACTCCGAGGACTATTTACAGAGATATAGAAGCAATACAGGCAGCAGGGATACCCATTGTTACTTATACTGGTATCAACGGAGGTATTAGTATTTTAGAAAAATATAAAATAGATAAAAAATTTTTTACTAAGGAAGATATAACTACTCTTATGACAGGATTAGGAAGTATATCTTCATCAGTTTCCAATGGTGAATTGAATAAAGTTCTTACAAAATTGCAAAGCCTTATTCCAGAAGAGCATATTCAGGAGATAAAGCTGAAATCAGGGCAGATAATAATTGATTTGACTACATGGAGTGGAAATAAAAAACTTCAAAGTAATCTCAATAAGATAAAAGAATCTTTAAATGAAAGAAAATGTCTTATATTTCATTATCTGGATGGAAGTGGAAAGAGTTCAAAAAGAAAGGTAGAACCTTATCAACTTTTGTGGAAAGAGGAAAAATGGTATATGAATAGTTATTGTACTTTAAGAAATGACTTTCGTCTTTTTAAGTTGGCAAGAATTTCCCAATTAAAAGTACTTGATGAAACTTTTTCTTTAAGGAAATTTGATATAAAAGATTTGGAAATGAACTGGATAGAAAAAAGAATAATAAATATAAAACTCCTTGCTGATATTTCTCTAAAAGAAAGAATACTTGAAAGATGTGAAGAAGAGAATATAACATATTGTGGAAAAGATAAAATGATTGTTAATTTCCCATTTGTAGATGATGATTTTGATTATGAAGAGCTTCTTAGTTTTGGAAATAAATGTGAGTGTTTGGAACCAATAGAAGTAAGAGAAAAATTGATAGAGATGATAAAAAATATGATGGAAATATATAATTAAAATAAAAAAATGGAGAGGAATTCAACTGTTGAATTTCTCCCCATTTTTAATTATATATTACTATTTTACAGCAATAACTTCTATTTCAACTTTTACATCTTTTGGAAGTCTAGCTACTTCAACACATACTCTTGCAGGTTTTACCTCTCCAAGATATTCAGCATAAACTTCATTTACAGCTATGAAATCATTCATATCTTTAATGAATACACCAGCTCTTACTACATCTTTAAAAGTATATCCAGCAGCTTCAAGTATAGCTTTAATATTTTCTATGAGAACATTTCCATTTTTTATCAAAAGCATAAATTACTCCTTAATATATATTTATTTTAATTATATATTAAGCAATTTCTGTGCTAGAATCAAAATTTTTTAATAATATTTAATTCTCTAAAGAAAAAGTGATTTTTAATACAATATTTCAAGTATTTAAAAAAAATTATAATAATAATTCTAATATCATAATGATAGAAAATATAGTATACTAAAATATAAGAGGGGGGATTGATATGAAAGATGTAGAAAAAACATTGAGAAATCTCATAGAAAAACAAGGAGTAGTATACATAAGTTCAATAGATGAAGAAGGATTTCCAAATACTAAGGCAATGCTTCCACCAAGAAAAAAAGAAGGAATTAAAGTTTTTTACTTTACAACAAACACTTCTTCTATGCGTGTTAGACAATATAAAATAAATTCTAAAGCATGTATTTATTTTTGTGACAGACGTTTTTTTAGAGGTATTATGTTGAAGGGGAAGATAGAAATACTTGAAGATAATTTAAGTAAAAAAATGATATGGAAAGATGGAGATGAACTGTATTATTCAAAAGGAGTTACTGATCCAGATTATTGTGTATTAAAGTTTACTGCTGAAAGTGGTAGATTTTATAGTAATTTTAATTCAGAAAATATTATAATTAAATAATAAAAAAATTTAGAAGATATATTGCAGTAAATGTATTAATAAAAAAATATAGAAAATAATATTGTGTAAATAAAAAATTTTCAGTAATTAAACAGTTTAAAATTTGAACTGCCATAATTACTGAAATTATATTTAATATTATAAACACAATTTTATAAATGAGTTATATTATATTTATCTATGATGTAGCAATACCTATACCAAGCATGTTAACAGCTTTATTTTTATAATTAGAATCACCTTTAAATAACTCCAAAGCTTTTTTTAAAATAGAAAAAAGTATAAAATATTAAAAATTTTTTCAAATTTCTAATATTTTATACTTGTGGAAAAACCAATTAATAATAACATTTTTTCAATTGAATCAACTCAAATTTTTTAATTTTTTTATAATATTATTTCCTTTTTCAGTTAAATAAGTACCACTTCTTCCTTTATTTACTCTAACATACTTTTCTTTTTGAAATTTTTTCAATATTTCTCTAACTTCATGCTCAGTTATAAGGCAGCCCATATCTTCACAGGCTTTTATAATTCCATTTCTTCCAAATCCTTTTCCATAGGAGTAACGATTTTCTAAAACTTGTAAAACAGCAACTTCTTGAGGTAAAAATTTTAAATGTGAACTATTGTTAACTGATGATTTTTTAAAATTTACTTTTATATGATTTTGAATTAAACTATTTTGAAATGGTTCTGGCAAATGAATATAATCAATTTTAGATATATCCAAACATGAAAAATATTCAATTAGATTTCTTAATTCTCGGACATTTCCCAGCCATGGATAATTTAAAAATATTGATTTTACTGTATCAGTTAATTCAAAATTTGTATTTAATTCATTTTGAAAATATTTAATAAGAGAAAAGATATCTTCTTTTCTTTCTTTTAATGAAGGAATTCTAATAGGAATTACATTTAGTCTATAATATAAATCTTTTCTAAATTTAGATTGAGAAATTTTTTCAAGAATATTTTCATTTGTAGATGAAATTATTCTTACATCTATACCAATAGGTTCTGTTGCTCCTATTTTAACTATTTCTTTTTCTTGTAAAACTCTTAATAATTTTACTTGCATCATTGGACTCATTGATTCAATTTCATCTAAAAAAAGTGTTCCTCCATTTGCAAATTCAAAAAGACCAATTTTACCACCTTTTTTTGCACCAGTAAAAGAACCTTCAGTATATCCAAAAAGTTCACTTTCAAGAAGTGTTTCAGGAAGAGCAGCACAATTTATTGCTACAAAAGCTGAATCTCTTCTGGGAGAAGCATTATGGATAGCTTGAGCAAACATTTCCTTACCTGCTCCACTGTCTCCTTCAAGAATTATAGAACAGTTATTTGCAGCCATTCGTATGGCTATATCTTTTACTGATTGAATTGCAGAACTTGTTCCTATGATATCTTCAAATGTAAATTTAGCGTAGGATTTTTTTTTGATTTTTTGTATACGTAGTGCATTTTGCTTTTTTTCAGATAAATCGAATTTTTCTAATAAAGCAAAATTACCTAAAAATTTATTCTTTAAAAGCAGAGGCATTATTGATACACTGATTTCATTATTTTCTATTTTAATAAGTTTTGAATTTTCATTTGTAAAAATAGGCAATGGAGTAATTGAAAGCCATGGGAAAACTTCTTTTATTGATTTACCTAGGATATTAAATTTTAATTGAAGTAGATTTTTTGCTACATCATTTATCATAGTAATATTATTTTGTTCATCCATAATAATAACTCCTGAATCAAGAGAATTTAATATAGCTTCCAATTTTAATTCAGTAGTAAGGTTATTGTATGATATTTTTTGAAGAGAATAATTTTTTACAGCTAAAGAATTAATATAATTTTCAAATTCCTTCTCTTTTAATACAAAAGTGAGATCCAGTTTCAGAGCTATTTCATAAATGGTATTAACAGATAATTTTCTACATCCTAAATCAATGCAATTAGATATTTTAGAGGGAATAAGTTCTTTTTCTCCAGTTGCAAAAGCAAGATCAACTGAGGGAACTTTTTTCATTTTTGGATAATATAAAAAGAATTCAATATTAGATATTCCTAAGTGAGTTAATTGAGATAAACTCTCCATTGTCATATGCTTATTTTGATTTACTATTAATGCTTTTGTGCCAACAGGATATTTTTTTAAAATATCAATTGCTTTTTTAGAAAAAACAATATCAGCCTTAACAGTTTTAGATTCTGGGGGTAAAAAATCTTCTGCCCATTTATATTTTTTTATATCATCACTTGTAGCTGATAAAAGATATAAATCACAGTTATGAAGAAGTTTTATAGTTTTTTCTTCAATACTGTAAGTATAAATATCAATATTATCAGTGAAAACCTGAGATAATATATCTTTATAAAAATTAGCAATAGAACTGGCTTTAGAAATTATGCCTATTGATTTTTTCATTAGTATTCCCCCTTTTATAAGTATATGCAAAAAAAGCTGTTTAAAAACAGCTTTTAATGAAGAACTTCTCCATATTTCCCAATTAACTTTTCATTTTTCCATGCAATTTTCCCATTGACCAGCACATAATCCATTCCTGTAGAAAGATTATTAGAGTTATCAAAAGTAGAGTTATCTCCAAGTTTATCAATATCAAAAATAAGTATATCAGCAAAATATCCTTCTTTTAAAACTCCTCGTCTTTGAAAATGCAATCTTTTGGCAGGCATTTGTGTAATTTTATGAATTCCTTCTTGTAATGAAATAATTTTTAAATCTCTGACATAATATTTAAGAAAATGTGTAAAAGCAGCCATTTTTCTAGGATGTGGTGTATCACTTTCATCATATAGAGCATCAGAAATTACAATTGAATAAGGTAATTGTGCAATTTTTATAATATCATCTGGAGAAATATTAAAACCAACAATTCCAACTTTTCCATCTTCATTTTTAAGTAAATGAGCAATAAATTCTATTTCATCTTTATAACCATATTCAACAGTGCAATGGTGAATGGTTTTTCCTATATATTTTTTATTTTCTATTTTTGAAAGACTGTTGATCATAGAATGAGACCAACGAAAATCAGGATCAATATTTTCATCATTTGGCCCTGGATTATAATAGCAATAACGTATTTTTTCTATATTTTCATGAGAAGTAATTTCTTTTAATATATCAGTAAAAGGTCTGTCTAAAAAAGAAACTGGAAGAATTGCAGCTAAAGTAGTAGCAGTTCCATGATAAGGATAAAAATCTACTGTAATATCCATTCCTTTTTTTTCTTGGGCTTCCTCTATTAACTTAATTGCTTTATCAAGAGTTTTTCCCCAGTTGTCTGGACCCAATGCTTTTAAATGACTTATATGGAGAGACATTTCATTTTCTTCAGCAATCTCAATACTTTCCTTAACTGCTTCTACAAGTCTTGAAGCTTCATCACGCATATGTGGCATATAAATCAACTGTTTTCCTTTACATGGAGCAAATAATTTTTTCATTTCTTCTGCAGTATTATATACTTCAGGGAGATATACTAAACCAGATGAAAATCCTTTTACTCCACAAGAAATAGCTTCATTGATATATTTTTGGGCTTCTTTCATTTCTGATTCAGTAAAGGCAGAAGGTTTATATCCTTTTACAGCAACTCTGATAGAACCAGTACCTTGCAATGTTGAGATATTGACAGCTTTATTTATAGTTTTTAAATCAGCAATATAATCACTTAATTTTGGATATTTAATATCATTTACAGGATAACCATGTGTTGGAACAGAATAGTCATATAGATTTTTTGAGTTTTGTGTATAAGGAGCAAATGAAAAACCACAAACTCCAGTTCCTATAGTAGTAATTCCTTGAGCTAATTCAAGTTCTCCGAAATTTTTTTTAAAAACTGCAAGATCACAATGTCTATGAATATCAATGAATCCAGGAGTTACAAGTTTATTTTCAGCATCTATAATTTTTGCAGCTTTAAAGGTAATACATTTATCTATCTTTTCAATAATATTATTTTTAATAAGAATATCCCCAATAAATGGTTTGTTTTCTAGTGTTCCATCATAAATCAAGCCATTTTTAATTAGTATATACATATTGCCACTCCTTATAATTTCATAACTGTTACATGATCATTTTCTTCATCTGACCATAATAAACTTTGTAAAGAATCACAATGTTCTTTTCCAAATAAACCAGGAGCACCACCAGAGTGAAGTAATATTGCATTTTCATTTGCTGGAATTATTTCTTTTTTTATTAAATCCACAAACCCTCTAAAAACTTTTCCAGTATAGCAGGGATCAAGTATAATTGCTTCTGAAGAAGCCATTAGCTCTATACTTTTTTGAGTTTCTAAATCAGGTTCATTATAATCTGTACCTCCATAAGGAATTGGTTCATTACCAATTTCAAGATGGATATCCTCTTTCTGACATGTAAATCCCATATCAAAATATTCACTTATTTCATTTATTGATTTTACAGTTTCTTCAATAGGACAATAATCTGGTTCTATTGGAATACCAATAATTTCAAAAGGAGCATTAAAATATTTTGCACCAGCCCATAAACCAGCAAATGTACCTGTTGAACCATAACCACATATAAGATATTTAGCATTGATATTTTGTTCCTGCATTTGTTTTATAATTTCAGGGACAAACATTGCATATCCAGCGGAACCAATAACTCCCTGTCCTCCAACAGGAATACTCAATACTTTTTCTCCCTGAGCTTCATATTTTTTTAGAATATTATCTGTACATTCTTTTAAGAATTTTTTTTCAGCAATTTGACGTTCAGATTTTGATAAATTTTTAACTGATGAATAATCAACAAAATAAATATCAGCTCCCATCAATCTATCAAGGAGAAGATTTCCTGATAGATAATCAGGTTTTTTCCCTTTCAAAATCAGAATAGGTTTCAGTCCATATTTTATGGCAGCAGCAACTGTCAATCTACCATGATTTGTCTGTACACCACCAAATGTCATAAGTGCAGTGTAGCCATTATCAATAGCATATTGAATCAAGTATTCAAGTTTTCTTGTTTTATTACCACCTAAAGCTAATCCAGACATATCATCTCGCTTAATATATAAATTTCCTTTACCAAGTTTTTGAGAAAGTATTTTCATAAATTCAAGTGGAGTATTAGTATAACCAACATTAGCTTTTTTCAAATTTTCTATTTTCATTAAAATCATCCGCCTTTTAAAAAAATAATAAGGCAAATATTTAAGTTTATGTTCACTTGTATTATAAGAGGGAAAAAATAAGATGTCAAGATTATTTTAATATATAGGTTAAATATCCTGTTTTAATTTTATTTTATCCTATTTTTATCCTTATTTCACCAATTTATGTTTTTATAGTAGATATTTTTGGGAATATAATTGCATTTTTAATAGAAAATTATAAAATTATTTTTAATAGAAATTTTAATATATTCTTTAATTGTAAGTTATTATATTTATGGCACAAAAGTTGCTTATATATAGTGCAGAGGTAAATATATAAGTTATGTTCAATTTTTTAAAATGGGGGTATCATAAAAACATATAAAGGAGAGGGGTTATGAAAGAAAAAAAATTAGGTGGATCTGCGTTTATTCCTATGTTAGTTTTTCTTATTCTTTATTTGGGCAGTGGATGCTATTTTACAATAACAGGTGTAAGTAATGCATGGAACTTATTTCCGCGCCATGCTGCAATATTTATTGGAATCATAGTGGCATGTCTTATGTATAGACAGATGCCTTTTGAAACAAAAATTAAGAAGTTTTGTATTGCAGCAGGAAATGATGGAGTAGTAATGATGTGTATGATTTTCTTAGTCGCAGGGGCTTTTGCAGGAGTAGCGAAACAAATGGGGGGAGTAGCCAGTGTTGTAAATTTAGGACTTTCTTTTATTCCAACAAGTTTTGTATTACCAGGAATTTTTATAATATCTTCACTTGTTGCAACTGCTATTGGTACTTCTTCAGGAACTCTTGTAGCTATTGCTCCGATTGCTCTTGCAATAGCTGAAACTACAGGAACAAGTATTCCTATGTTTTTTGGAGCTGTCTATAGTGGAGCTCTATTTGGTGATAATTTATCTATTATTTCAGACACAACTATAGCAGCAACTAAAGGTGCTGGTTGTGAAATGAAAGATAAGTTTAAAATGAATTTTAAGATTGCTCTGCCAGCAGCAATAGTTTCAGCAATACTTTATTATATAACAGGAAGTCATATAACTATCAGTTCAGAAACACTTCCATACAATATATTGCTTATTTTACCTTATATTTATGTAATAGTAGCAGCAGTAAAAGGAATAGATGTATTTATAGTTCTTGTGTCTGGAACATTCCTTGCAGGAATTGTTGGAATGTTTGCTGGAACTATGACAATGATAACATTTGTTCAATCAATTGGAACTGGAATGTCTGGAATGATGTCTACAGCAATAGTAGCAATGCTTTTAAGAGGTCTTATTGGATTGATTGAGGAATTTGGTGGAATTGAATGGCTTATAAAAGTACTTCGCAGAAATGTTAAAACTCGTAAAGGAGCAGAATATTGCATAGGGGCTATGTCAGGGTTATTAGATTTTGCACTTATTAATAATACGATTGCTATAATGATAACAGCACCTATAGCAAAAGATATTGCAGAAGAACATCATATTTCTCCTAAAAGAAATGCAAGTTTAATGGATATTTTTGCCTGTGCTGTTCATGGACTTGCTCCACATGCAGGGGGTATGTTGACACTTTCTGGTTTTTATGCAGCATTAAATCCTCTTGAAGTAGTTAAATATAATTTTTATTGTTATTTCTTAATTTTAGCAGTAATTATCACAATTCAATTTGGTTTACTTCGTACTAAAGAAGAAAAAGAGTATATAAAAAGTCAAGAAAGAGTTTAATAGTTAAAGTAATAATATTTATAATATAAAAAATGGTGACAAAAAAGATAAATTAACAAGTCACCATTTTCTTATTAAAATTTTATTTTAATATAAAGCAATATGTCCATCTGTTCTAGGTTCAGTTCCACCTACTAGAACTCCATTTTCCATTCTCCAGATGATCTCTCCTCTTCCCATCATTAGTGGATCATACAGAACTTTTATATCATGACCCATTGCTGCTAATTCATATGCTATATGTTCTGGAACTCCATATTCCAATTCTATATTTTTCTTTCCTACCCACTGCCATCTTGGAGCATCTAAGGCTGCCTGTGGATTCATTAGGAAATCCACTGTATTAGTTACCACCTGTACATGTCCCTGTGGCTGCATAAATCCTCCCATTACTCCAAATGGTCCTACAGCTTTTCCATCTTTTCCTAAAAATCCTGGTATTATTGTATGATATGGTTTCTTTCCTGGTCCTACACAGTTTGCACTTTCAAGATCAAGGTTAAAGTTATTACCTCTGTTATGAAGAGCTATTCCTGTTCCAGGCACTACCATTCCAGAACCAAATCCCATATAATTACTTTGAATATACGATATCATATTTCCTTCATTATCTGCTGCTGCCAGATATACAGTTCCTCCACAATATGGATCTCCTGCTTCTGGCATTATAGCTGTACTTCCTATCAGTTTTGCTCTATCCTCTGCATATGCTTTAGATAGTAATTGTTCAACTGTTACTTTCATAAATCTAGGGTCTGCTACATATTTTTGCACATCTACAAATGCAAGCTTCATTGCTTCTATCATTGTATGATATGATCTTACTGTTTCTCTCGCTTCAAACTGGAATCTATCTAAGATATTAAGCGCCATAAGAGCACTTATTCCATGCCCATTAGGTGGAAGTTCATAAACATCATACCCATGATATTTTACAGAAATAGGTTCCACCCATTCTGCTTCAAACTCTTCTAAGTCATCTTTTCTAAGATATCCATTATATTTTTTAGAGAATGCATCTATTTTATCTGCAAGCTCTCCTTTATAGAAAGCATCTGCATAAGTATCTCCTATCATTTCCAAAGTATCTGCATGATCTGGAAGTCTTACTACATCTCCTATCTCTGGGCATTTTCCATTTTCTGTAAAAGTTTCAAACCAGTATTTAAATTCTTCTCCTTCTTCTTTACCAAAGTTAACAGCAGCTTTCTTCCAAAGTTTAGCAACATTTACAGGTACAGCATACCCTTCTCTTGCTAATTTTACAGCTGGAGCTACAACTTCACTTAAAGGAAGTTTACCGAATTTCTTGCTTAATTCTGCCCAAGCTTTAGGTATTCCTGGTACATTTACAGGAATGAATCCATATTTAGGCATCTCCTTTAATCCTTTATTTAAAAGATCTTGAGCTTCAAGAAGCTTTGGTGAGGGACCACTGGCATTAAGTCCATACATTTTATTATTTACACTGAGGATAGCAAACCCATCTCCTCCTATTCCATTACCAGTAGGCTCTACAACAGTAAGAGCAGCAGCAGTGGCAATAGCAGCATCTATTGCATTTCCTCCTTTTTTAAGTATTTCAAGTCCAGCTTGTGCAGCAAGTGGAGATCCAGTTGCTACCATTCCATTTTTAGCATACATCACATTTCTTCTTGATGGATACGGATAAATAGTAGAATCAAATTTTAACATCTTATTCCTCCTAGAGATTAATTTAAAATTTATATGAAGATATGTTTTTATTAAAGAAGCTCAACAAATATTCCTGCGATAATGATAGAGATAGTGGTTACTGAAGCAAGTCCTGCAACAACATATGCTGGAATTATTCTTTTAAGTATAGCATTTTTTTCCTCTTCGTCATCTGTAAGAGCAGTAGCTATTTCATTAGCAATAAGATATGTAGCTGGGAATCCAAGAAGCTGTGCCATAGCTATACCCATTGCCAGATCTCTTGATCCAACTATTTTCCATGTAGGAAGAAGATAAATTAAAAGATAAGTTCCTATTACAAATGCAGCAAATATTATAAGCAGTTGGAATCCCAAAGTAGTAAGATCTCCAAAAGAAATTTTAGCAAGAGATGGAATCAAACTTGCAAAAACTGCAAATGAAAGGAATCCAGAAACTTTTGCTTTATCAAGTATAGCATTAGGAACAGCTCCAGTATATGAAAGAATAGTTCCCAGTAAAAGTGCTGTAATACTAGCATTAAGTCCAGTTTTTTCCTGAACTATTCTTGAAATGAAAGCTGCAGCAGCAGCAATAGCCATACAAGTAAAAGATGTAAAATATTTTTCATTCTTTTTAGCAAAAGTTATTTTAGTTTCTTTAACTGGAGCTTTTTTATCATCAGTAACAGCTTGAATTTTTCCAGCTCTGAATTGTTCTAATACTTTTCTTCCTTCTCTCATACCAAAGTATGAAGCAGGAGGAGTTCCAACAAATTTCTGAATAGCATACACAAGAGTACCAAGTGCAGCAACAGTTTGGAATCCTTTTTCCATAGCAGCACCAGTCATTATTTGAGTAGCAATAATTCCACCATTAATAATAGGAATAGAAACAACAGCTGCTTCTTTTCCAACTAGGGGAATAACAGCAAAGACAGCAATTATTCCTACTATCATGGAAATAATTGCCATAACAACAGTTCTCCATTCATCAATAAGTTCTTTAATGTTAATCATAGTTCCCATGTGAAAAATAAGCAAAGGAGCACTCCAAGCAGCTGATTGAGATAATCCTGCTTTTTGAATCATATCAGCTGGTATCATTTTAGTCATAAATCCAACTAAGAATAAAAACATTGCAACAAAAACTGATGAAAGCTTAGCTTTTGTAAAAACTCCTAAAAAATCACCTATTGCAAAGAATAGTACCGTTAAAAATAAAAATAAAAACATGTAACCTGCGTTCGTCATAAATTTTCCCCCTTAATCGCGTTTTTTATTTAATTAAAATTCAATGTCTTTTATAACATGGAAATATGTAGATCTAAATTTAAAGTTTTTGATATTTTTTCTCATAACCATATTATCCATTGAATAATAAAGTGGCACACAAGCAATATCATCTTGAATCATTTGCTGAGCTATTTCATAGTTATGTTTTCTTTCTGCTGGATCAGAAGTCGCTCTTCCAGCTTCTATATATTTATCAAGTTCAGGATTCTTATATCTTCCATGGTTACCAGCTGCTCCAGCTGAACTGCTGTGATATAGTGGGAAAAGGATATTATCAGAATCTCCAGTTCCTCCACTCCATCCTCCAAGTTTCATCTCAAAGTTTGCATTAGCAAGATCTTGAAGATAAGTAGCCCATGCTACAACTTCTATTTCAAGTTCTAGCCCTATCTCTTTAAGATTTGATTGAATAATTTGTGCTACTTGTACTCTTGATGGATTATCATTAGTTATTATTTTTAATTTACTTCCAGTTAAACCATTTTCTTCAACTATCTGTTTAGCTTTTTCCATATCTCTAGGAAGTCCAGTTACTTTATCTGAATATCCAAAAGCCACATTACTGACTGGTGAGTTTGCTTCAATAGCAAGACCATTGTAGATGGCATCTATAATACCTTTTTTATCTATAGCCATAGCAATAGCTTCTCTAAGAGCCTTGTTATGGAATTTTTCTTTATCAAAGTTAAATGTAATTGCTTCAGTAAGAACTACTGGTTTGCTTATAATTACTAAATCAGGATTATTTTTAAGATTTTCTAAATCAATAGGTGCAACTGTATAAGCAATGTCTACATCTTTTGCCTCTAGTGCCATAGCTCTAGAAGTATTTTCTGTTATAGTTTTAACTACAAGCTTGTCAAATTTAGGTGCTCCTTGGAAATGATCTTTGAAAGATTCTAAAGTAATCTGTTCACCAGTTCCCCATTCAATAAGCTTGAAAGATCCAGTTCCAACACCAGCTATAGAAAGATCATCATTTTGTTTTTTTACACTTCTTTCATTCAATATAGAAGTTCTTGGGTGAGCAAGATTATATAATATTGATGAGAAAGGTTTTGACAGAGTAATTTTTACAGTGTAGTCATCAAGTGCTTCAACTCCTGAAATAGGATCAACCATAACCATACTTGCTGGTTTATTTTTCATTCTGTTAACACTGAATACTACATCTGAAGATTTTAATTCATCACCATTGTGAAATTTAACCCCTTTTTGCAATTTGAATATAAGCGTAGTAGGATCTTTAAATTCCCAGCTTTCAGCCAATTCAGGAACTATGTTTCCATTTTCATCTATCTCTACCAGACTATTAAAAATCTGTTGAGACATTATTCCCCCAATTACTTCTGAATACATGTGTGGATCAACACCTTTTGGTTTTCCATTTAATCCAACTCTTAAAATTTGTTCCTTCTTCGGTTTTTCAGCTCCTGCTGTTTTTTCTGCTTTATCAGAACATCCTATGAGTCCTAACATAACAAGAAAAATAAAAAATATTTTTTTCATGTTCTCCCCCTTAAAAAATTTTAATAAAAAAAGCTTAGATCTATAAATATAGAATAGGCCTAAGCTTTAACCTCTTTTCAATCCCAAGCCTTTTGTATTTTGTATACTGAAAACAGGCTTGACTAACATAAAAATTTATGTAAAAAATCAATCCTTTAAATCATGATATGAGTAGTATAGGTATATATATTATGACTGTTTTTAAAGTATTGCTTAACATAAATATCTCCTTGTTTTAATTGAATTTTGTTTATGGTATTAATATTACTACTTTTTTTTATATGTGTCAATATTTTTTTATTATAGTGCTAAAAAAATGATACAATAACTTTATATATAATAGGAATAAATAATGCAGGCATAAGATTTCCTATTTTTATGTTTTTATTAAATAAAAGATTTATTCCTAATCCTATCATCATAAGACCACCAACAACAGATATTTGATTGATAACAGCATCATCAAGTCCGCTTTTTATAAAAAAAGCAAAGAGAAATATAGAACCTTGATAAATGAATACTGTAACTGCTGAAAATAGTACTCCTATTCCATATTTTGATGAAAAAATAAGAGAGGCTACACCATCTAAGAGCGCTTTGATAAACAGAATTTCATTATTTCCAGAAAGACCACTTTTTATAGAACCAACAATAGCCATTGCTCCTACATTAAACATTATACTTGTAGTAACAAAACCTTTAACTATATCATTACTTTCATTTTTAGAAAATTTCTTTTCTAAATAAATTCCGAGGAGAGTAAGCCTTTCATCTATTCTTAAAAGTTCTCCAATAATTCCTCCAATAACCATAAATAATATTATAAGCATTCCATTATTGAAGTTTATTCCATCCTTAATTCCTAAAGCTAATATAGAAAGCCCCATAGAAGTCATTATTATATCTTTTATTCTGTCAGGAATACCTTTTTTCAGCCATATACCAAGTAGGCTTCCAAGGATGACAGTGGCTGTATTTACAATATTTCCCAGCATTTTTCCCCCTGATATTTTTTATTTTAAAGTTTAAAGAATTTCTCTATATACAGAGCTACACCATTTTCAATATTTTTAGGTGCAGTATTGTTTATCTCTTTTTTTACTATTTCCTGAGCATTTTCCATAGCCACTGGATGGCCAACTTTTCTAAGCATATCAAGATCATTTTCTCCATCACCAAAAGCCATGATTCTTTTCATATCTATTCCTAATTGCTGAGCTATAACTTTAAGTGCATTTCCTTTACTGCATTCTTTAGGAACTATATCAATACATTCAGGATCGGAAATAGTTATCTCTACTACATCAGAAAATTTTTCTCGCAGTTCCTTATTTATTTTAAGGATTATATCTGCATCTTCTACTATTATTATTTTATGGAGGGCAGGACAATCTTCAATATTTATTAGAATATGTTCTATAAAATCAATTCTTCTGCTATAATCAGTTTTATCATATTCATCTCTGTAAAAATCATCATCTATAAATCCATTATACGCTACTTTTCTATCTCTTAAAAGTTTTATTATTTCTTGAGATGTTTTTTTATCAATAATTTTTTCAAAGATACTTTTTTCTTTTTTATCATATATATTAGCACCATTGTTGCAAATAAGATAGATATCTAATCCTATATCTTTTTTTAGTCTCACAGCAGAAGCTCGTCCTCTTCCAGTAGCTATAGCAAATTCAATTCCATTATCAACTAATTTTTTTACAGCTGCTTTTGTATAATCACTGATCTGACTTTTGGTATCCAATAGAGTTCCATCTAAATCTGATACAACTAATTTCATTTTTTGTTTCCTCCTGTTCCATATCTGATTGTTTTTTTAAAAATATTTTAATTATATTTTACCTTATTATGATAGTGAAAGTAAAGAGAACAATTACTTAAAGAAAATAAAAAAGAGATTCAAAAATATTTTTTGAATCCCTTGATTATATAATTGCAAGTTATTTTTAATTAATTATTGTGGTTTGTTTGCAAGATTTTGATTGTATTCAACTCTTGATTTCATCATTGTAGTTCTTATTCTTCCTTGCTCATTAGCGATCTCAGTGTTTAGTTTTTCAACTTTATTCCAGTCTGGTTTATCTTTAACAAGTTCTTTTCTGATTTCTAATCTTTTTTCATCCATAACAAGTCTTGCTCTTTCCATTTCAGGACTTCTTTTAAATCCATTTTGATTTGAACCACAGTATGAAGATCCAGAATGATATCCTCTTCCCATATTATTTCCATTCCAATTTTGGTGTCCTCTAGCAAATGCTGTAGCACCTAAAGCAAATATCATAATTCCCATTATTGTAAGTTTTTTCATAATTATCATCCTCCATATTATTTTGTTCTTTCTTATATAACAAAATAATATCATGTGATTATGACCTCAATATGTCAAACCAAAAAGTAAATTTTTTATCCTTTAGATTAATACCACAAGGGATTTTATTCAACTCCAAAATTTTTTTTACAATTGAAAGACCTAATCCATTTCCCTCAATACTTAATTCATTAGCATTGTCACCACGAGAAAAAGGTTCCCATAATTTAGATGTATCCCCAGTGCCTCTACCATCTATACTATTTTCAATAAATATTCTTCCATTAATTTCATAAACTAAAATAATATCATTTTCCTTAGAATATTTCAAAGCATTTTGAACAATATTATCAATAGCTATTTTAAATATTTTTATATCACAAAAAACTTTCTCTTCTTTGAGTTTTATTTCCCATTCTATATCCTTTTCAAGTTCAAGCATTTCATATTTTTCGATACTTTGTTTTAAAATAGATAAAATACTAGTTTCTGCCATATTTAGTTTTATTCCAGGAGAAGAAAGTCGTGATATTGTGAGAAGATTTCCAACTAATTCATTCATATCCATACTTTCTTTTGCTATTGCCTTATAATATTGAGATTTCTCATAATCAGTTTTAACGATTCCATTAATAAGAGCCTGAGCATAAGTACTTATAACTGTGATTGGAGTTCTTAATTCATGAGAAGCATTTGAAGCAAAAGATTTTAAATTTTCAATGGAAAGAGAGAGATTATCAGACATTTTATCAATGCTTTGGCTTAATTCTTCTATTTCATCTCCACTTTCAATTTCAGCTTTTTCAGAAAAGTCCAGTATAGATATCTTTCCAGCTACTCTGTTTAATTTTTTTATATTTTTAGTTATTTTCTTAGAAAATATTCGTCCAATTATCATACTGAGAAGAACTGATGTTATAGTTGTAAGAATATTAAATACATACATCTCATGTTTGTGAGCACTCATGACTGATAAAGAAGTTCTTAAAGTCAATGTACGACCATCTGAAAGAGATTCATTATATATAAGAAGCTTTATATTTGTTCTTGAAATACTTGTAACACTAAATCCAGTAGGAGGAGAAGAGCCATTATTGTGCATATCTTCTCTTCTTCCTTTCATTTTATGCATACCATTTTTTTTGAATACTGCTATATCTATTCCTTCTTTATCCCTAAGGTCTTCTACGTATTCTTTGAAAATTTCCTCATCATTTAGCAGATTTTTAGAAATATTGACAGCTTCTATCATTTTTTCTTTTTTTCTATATACATAGAAGTTATCAAGAAAAAATATATTGAGTATGTATCCAGCCAGAACAGTAAAAATAACTATAAAAATGGAAAAGATAAAAATTTTCTGGAAAAAATTAATTTTTATTTTCATCAAATATATACCCCATTCCTCTGACAGTTTTTATCAGATCACTATAATTTCCCAACTTTTTTCTAAGTCTTTTTACTAAAGTATCTACAACTCTATCATCACCCTCAAAATCAAAGCCCCAGACTTCATTTAAAAGAACATCTCTTGAAAAAATTATTCCTTTATTCTTTATGAGATATTCTAAAAATTGAATTTCTCTTCTTGTAAGTTCAATACCTTCATCATTTACTATGAGTTCACCACTTCGAAAATCAAAAGAAAGATTATTAAATTTATAAGAACTATTTTCATCTATTTTAAGCATTTTTTTGACTTTTATATTCAAAACTTTTAGGCTGAAAGGTTTCGTTATATAATCATCTGCTCCAATGCTTAAACCTTTCAATTCATCAATTTCAGAATCTCGAGCAGTCATCATTATTATAGGAATATTAGATTCTTTTCTTATATTTTGACAGACTTCCCAGCCATCCATTTTTGGAAGATTTATATCAAGCAGTATGAGATCAGGATTATATTCATAAAATATATCCAGAGCAGATTCTCCATCTAGTGCCTTATAAGTGATAAAAGATTCTCCAATTAAAGTATCTTCAATTACTTTTATTAAATTTTTTTCATCTTCTACTATTAATATTTTTTTAGTCATATTTATCTCCATATTACTTTAGTTTTTGTTATTTTAAATCCTATAAAATATCTGATAAAATCCTAACAGATGTATTTGAAAAAGATTCAAATTTATTATATTGAGTATTAAAAAAAGTCATTAAATAAATACATATTATTTTCACTTTTAGAAGCAGTGTTCTTATATCACTAATTTGTTAATTAGCTCAAAGATAAGGATTAGTAAAAGTGTTTTCATCAAATTTTTTTCAGTTATGATTGCTGAAAAATTTATTTAAAATATTATAACAAAGATATATGTCAAGAAAATGAATAATTTCTTTTTTATAAATTTTTTATTTTTTAATTTAGGTTATAATTCATTAATACTTACTTTTTTTACTAAAATTATTTTACAAATATTATAACATAGAATGATTTCCCCATAAATAAAAAATAAGAATACTTTAAATAATTTAATATTTGAAAGTATTCTTATCTTAATTTTTCTAAAAATTTAGTTTATATTTTTTAGAGGGTCTCCCAATAGAACCTTCCATTAAAGACATATCAGCAAGATTATTATTCTCTAATTTTGTTAATATTCTGCTGGCAGTTCTTCTACTGAGGCCAATATATTCAGCTAATTCTTCTGCTGTTATCCAAATATTTTTTTCATAGATTTTTAAAAGTGTCTCAAAAAGGGTTTTGGAAATATTTAATTTTCTTAATCCTTCATATATTCCAAAATCTCTTACATCTTTCTTTCTGAAACCTTTTAAAGCTGTAAATTTTCCTTTTTCGAGAAAATAACTGACTTCTTCCCCATAGATTTCACTTTTTTCATAAGCTTTCTCTGCATTTAACCTAGCTTCTGAGATATTATCCCCACATCCCCAGCCTACTGTTATCATACCTATTGTTGAAAAAACTTTTCCAGATAGATTTTCTGTAAAATCTTTGAAATCTCTTTTAATCATTATTATCTCAATTTCATTTTCTGATTCATAAATTATTGAATTTTTAATATGCTTTTCTAATATAGATTTATAGTTTTTATTAGAATCAAAATGCTTAATTTTTCCAACTATTATTTTTTTATCATCTAATCCAGCTATTTTTATTTCTGATATCATATAGTCTATGGTATCTTTTATATTATCTTCAGAAGGAAATAGGAATATAAATGGAATTTTTTCCTTTTCAAGTTTTTCTGTCAAATTACTAAATCTAGTAATAGAAAGTTGTATTTTGTTCTCCTTATGAAGAATAAAATGATTATGGATTATTTTTTCATAAAGTATGGGATCTTCAATATTGAATTCAGTAGTAAAAGGTTCATCTCCATCAAATATATTTTTAAAATAAAAATCTTTGTTATTTTTATCTATGAAATCAATATATACTTTTGAAAAATCAATATTTGGTTTATTTTTTAGAATCTTGAAAAATATTTGATAAAGTTCCTCTCTTTTTATTTCCAAAGAATAAATAGGTTTGATTACTTTTTTGAGTTTTCCTTCAAGAAATGTCTTTCCCAATTCACCACTTGTAAGGAAAACATCAAATTTATGAAAGTTTTTTTTGTATATCTCCACAGTTTCCTCTAATTTTTCATAGATAAAATATTCTACACAATATTTATCATTTTTTTTGATTCCTTTTTTTATAAAAGGAAGTGAGTTTTCAGGAGAAATAACAGCAATTTTTATCATGCACTTTTTCCTTTTTTATCTAGTCCAACCATGATAATATAAAATACAACTATGAGTCCAATATTTAATAATATAGGAACAAGAGGTCCATAAGCCAGACTGAGATTAATACATGACACCATGAGAATAGGACCCATAAGTGCTGTAAGAGAAAAACCTAATGAATAATCTCCTAATACAGGTGTAGAAAATTCAGGATCACATATTCTTAATAAAAGAAGTCCTGTAAGAAATACTCCTAAGCAGGTTCCAAGCATTGCAACTGCTCTTTCAAATGCATAATTTCCTTTAAAGTATTTATATGAAAAATATTTTATACACCACCAAGTAGCTATGAATCCAAGTATCATCATTGCCATTATTGGAATAAAATATGAGAATACAGCTTTTAAAGGAAGGGTAGCAACAGCACTTACAACTGCAAATTCAGTAAGCATACTTGTTATTTTACTTTTAACTTTAGTGTCTATGCACCATTCTAAACCAAGTTTTTTAATTGCTTTCCATACAAATATCATTATTACCATTGCGAATGCCCAAACAGAGAATGAAGAAAGTACAGGAATCTTATATTTTTTTACAATTGTTAAAATGATATATGAAATACCACATACAGAAAATATTATTGCTGCATGAAAAGCAAGAGCATCAATAGATGATGAAAGCATAGTTTCTCTTCCAATACTTGCTTGTTTACTTATATCTGTATAATAACCTCTTTTCAATTCCATAGGGATGTCAGAAGGCTTTTTCAAAAGTGAAGTCTCACCTTTTCTGCATGCTCTATTAATCAAGAATATTCCAAATAATATTCCACCAATAAGACCAAAAGTAGCAGTAGTAGTAGCTATACCCTGAGCCACAGCCCAATAATCCATATTCATTTCCTGAAGGGTTCTTCCTATCATACCAGCTGTTCCATGTCCACCTGAAAAACCAGCATTAAGTTCCACTCCAAAAGAGCCATAAAGGTCAATATTTAAAAATTTTGTACATATGAAATTTACAAAATACCCAACAACTTCTTGTAAAAATGTAACAATAAAAAGGATGCCTCCCATTATTCCTACATCTCTCACTACACCTTTTCCATTACTTCCTTTAAATTCCAATCCTAAAGGAACAGCGGCAACTACAGGAACTATTAAGAGTCCTGGAAGAAGAGCCATTTCTTTTAGCCATGCAGTTGGAAGAGAAAAGGAAAACATTCTTCCTAAAACCTCAGGTCCAAATATTAACCCAATAAAACCTCCAATAACAGAAGCTGGTATAAAAAGTTCTTGAAATATTTTTATTTTGGATTTAATAAAAACTCCAAGAATAAGAAGGAAACTTAAAAAACATACTACATAAAATATCTGTTGCATATAACCCCCCTTTTAAATTTTATAATTCTATTGGTACTTTGTCATATTTCAAAGGTGAAACATATTCTTCATAATTTTCTTCAAATTCTTTTTTTATTTTTTCAAAAAGAACAGGGTCTTCAAAGATATCAATAGCAGTCTGTCCCAATACCTGACCAGCATATTTCATACCTTTCATTGCAATACTATTTTTTCCCTGTGCTACCATCTGCCAAGAATGAGATGGAGTACCCAGAGCATAGCATGCTGTAAATATTTGTCCTGTAGGCATTTTTTTACTTACATCCCCTACATCTGTAGAACCTGATAAAAGATAATTAAAGTTTTCATCATATGGAATATTTCCTTTAAAGATATATTCATTTAACATCATATCTTTAATATTCTTCCACTCTTTTCCACTAGCTTTTTCTATCCAACCAAATTCTGAAGTAATCTCTTTTTCAGAAAGAGTATCTTTAAATTTTTTAGCATAAGCAATTTCTTCATCTGAGTATTCAATATTTTCAAATTTTTTTAAATTCTTAAACATTATTTTCTCTATTTCTTTATTTCCTTTGTATTCATTAGTTCCTCTGTCAAAAACCATTTTTACTTTAGTTTCTGTCATTAGGGCTGCTCCTCTGGCTATATTGCATATTCTTCTAAATATATCTTCTACTTGATTTAATTTTGGAGCCCTTATAAGATATAAAACTTCAGCATCAGGTTGTACTACATTTGGAGATATTCCTCCAGTATTTGTCACAGCATAATGAAATCTTGCTTCTTGTATCACATGTTCCCTAAGGTAGTTAGCTCCCACATTCATGAGCTCTACTGCATCAAGAGCACTTCTTCCAAGTTGAGGACTTGCAGCAGCGTGAGAACCTTTTCCTTCAAATCTGAAATAAGCCTGATAATTTGCCAATGTAGATAGTGAAAAAACTCCATTATATGGAAATGGATGCCATGTAAGTGCTAAATCTACTCCATCAAAAGCTCCATTTTTCATCATCCATGTTTTTCCTGAGCCACCTTCTTCAGCAGGACATCCATAAAAAATAACAGTTCCTTTTAAATTATTTTCTTTTAAATAATTTTTTACTATTTCTGCTCCATAGAGGGCACCAGCACCTAATAAATGATGTCCACATCCATGACCATTCATTTCCTGTTTTCCCTTTTCTTTATGAGTGGAATCTTCTACCTGTGAAAGTCCTTGAAGTGCATCATATTCTCCAAGTATAGCTATTACAGGATGACCTTCACCATAGATAGCTTTAAAAGCAGTTTCTAACCCACCTACTCCCATTTCTACTTGAAATCCAGCTTCCTTAGCATATTCAGCTAATTCTTTTGCTGATTGATATTCTTTAAATCTTATTTCAGCATACTCCCAAATATTTTTTGCAACATCTTCAATAGTTTTTTTACTCATTTTATACCCCTCCATTTTTTTTGGACATTATTTTGGTCAAAATAGCACTGTATTTATTTCAAAAGAAGTATACTATATATTTTTCTATTGTCAATTATATTATTTTAATTTAAATAATATAGTAAATATATTTTAATAGAGATAATGATATTTTTTTCACATATATATCTTTGTTATTAATATCTTTTTTGAATTAACTGAAAGTATGGTATAATATAAAATAAAATTAAGGGAACTGAAATAAATGAACAGCAAAAGGGCATACTACGAACAGGATAAAAATATACTAAAAGAAAATGATGAAATAGATTATGTAAAAGTGGAAGATATAATGGATTTTACAATGAGAACAGTTCTATATCCTATGACAGATAAAAACAGCATAGATGGAAATAAATTTGATATAGTAATAAAAGATATTGAAACTGTTTTAAAAAGATGTAAATATATGTCTGAATTTGATAGGAAGCAAATTAGGAGGGAAAAATGAGTAATTCAGAAAATGGAAATTTTTTTTCTGAGTCATTTCCATTTTGGAATGAACTTTCTTCAGATGAGAAAAAATTGATAGATAACAACACTGAACTAAAATTATATAAAGCTGGTACAACTATTCATGATTCCACAGAATGTACTGGAGTTCTTTTAATAAAAAAAGGAGAATTAAGAGTATATATTCTTTCACCAGAAGGAAGAGAAGTCACTTTGTACAGACTTGGAGAAAAAGAAACATGTCTTTTAACTGCATCATGTATTTTAAAAAATATCACTTTCAGTATAATGGTAGATGCAGAAACAGATAGTAAGGTATTTCTTATAAGTTCAGCTGCTTTTAAAGAATTGAAAAATAAAAATATACAAGTAGAAAGTTTTACAAATGATATAATGAATTGTCATTTTTCTGAAACTATGTGGGCAATGGAACAGATACTTTTTACAAGTTTTGATAAAAGACTGGCATTTTTCCTTTTAGAGCAAAGCAAAGAGAAAGAAAGCGAAATTCTTAACTTTACTCATGAATATATTGCTAAGAATTTAGGGAGTGCAAGAGAAGTAGTATCCCGTATGCTGAAATATTTTCAAACTGAAGGGATAGTTTCTTTATCAAGAGGAAGTATCATTATAAAAAATAAAAAGAAGCTTGAAGCATTAAAATAAAAAAGGAGGTCTGAGACCTCCTTTTTGCTATATTATTTTTTTCCTAATTCAATGATTTTATCTTTTGATACAAGCCCTACTGATTTTTCAACTGGTTGACCATTTTTGAAAAGTAATAATGTAGGAATACTCATTACCCTAAATTGAGCAGCTAATTCCTCTTGCTCATCTATATTTATTTTAGCTATTTTTACTTCTGGAGCTAATTCACTTTCTGCTTCTTCAAGAATAGGTCCTAAAGCCTTACAAGGTCCACACCAAGCTGCCCAAAAATCAACTAATACAGGTACTTCTGATTTTAAAACCTCTTTTTCAAAATTTTCTTTTGTTATATGTAAAATTGCCATGTCAATTCCTCCTTTTATATATTTTATTCTTATTTATATTTTTATTATACACCATATTTTAAATTTTGTCTGTGACTAAATCACATTAAATCAAAATAAAAAATAAATATTTGAATTTTTTACAGTAATAGGATATAAATTAATAGTTAGAACTTTTTAAGGAGGAAATTATGAAAATCGTTATTTTAGATGGATATACGGAAAATCCTGGTGATCTATCTTGGGATATATTTAAAGAACTTGGAGATGTAGTAATATATGACAGAACACCAGAAGAAGAAGTAGTGAAAAGGATTGGCAATGCAGAAATAGTTATTACAAATAAAGTTTCTTTTAATAAAGAAAGAATGCTTCAGCTTCCAAATTTAAAATATATAGCAGTGACAGCAGCAGGGTATAATATTATAGATACAGTAGCAGCAAAAGAATTGGGAATAATAGTAACTAATACTCCTAATTATGGTTCAAGTGGTGTAGCACAAATGACATTTGCCCATATACTTGAAATAACAAATAATGTAGCTCTTCATAGTCATTCAGTAAAAAAGGGTGAATGGGCTAATAATATAGATTGGTGTTACTGGTATAGACCTATTATTGGATTGAAAGGAAAAAGAATAGGAATAATAGGATATGGAAATATAGGAAAAGAGGTAGGAAATATAGCTAAAGCTTTTGGAATGGATGTAGCTATATATGATAAAAATAATCATTTTGATGTAATAAATTTATCTCTTGAAGATATTTTTAAAACATCAGATATCATTACTCTGCATTGTCCTCTTTTACCAGAAACTAAAAATATAATATGCAGAGAAAATATAGAAAAAATGAAAGATGGAGTAATAATAATCAATACTTCAAGAGGACCATTGGTAAATGGAAAAGATCTTACAGAAGCTGTCAAAAAAGGAAAAGTATATGCAGCAGGAGTAGATGTCCTGAGCAGTGAACCTCCTGCCTTAAATGACCCAATGACAAGTTGTGAAAGTGTAAATGTAACTCCACATATAGCATGGGCTGCTATAGAGTCAAGACAAAATATAATAAATATATGTTTTGATAATTTAAAATCATTTCAGGAAGGAAAGCCAAAGAATGTTGTAAATAAATAATATAAAAAAGAGCCTTTTACAAGCTCTTTTTTATATTATTTTTTTTATTGTAATCTCTCAATCTTTTATATAACATAGTTGCTGCACCCTCTACTAGCCTTTCTTTTATGAAATCATTTGATACATCTTTAAAATAATTAGTAGCTATTAATGTAGAAAAACCATGGGCATACATCCAACAGTCAAGAAAAAGTTTTGTTTTAAATTCCTCATCTAGTTTATCAAATCTGCTGTCTTTAGACATCTCAACTTTTATCAGATCTCTAAACTCTCTTACAAGTCCACTGTATGAACTGTCTTTTAGGAAAATAGTATGGAAAAGCTGTTTTTCCTCTCTTGCAAACATACACACACCTATTCCTATATTGAGAAATATATATTCTGTATTGGGTTTTTTTACATATTCCATAAATACATCTTTAGCTTTATTTATTAAATCTTTTTTAAGTATGTCCAATGAAGTATAAAAACTATATATTGGAGCTGGAGAGGAATTCAGAGATTTTGCCAGATTTCTAGCAGTTATAGCTTCCAATCCATTCTGCTTGAATACCTCAAAGGCTTTCTTAAATATTTGTTCTTTTGTAAATATGGCTTTTTTAGGCACTGTATTCCTCCTCCATCTTATTTATCAATTAGAATTTTTTAGTATATGCTACTCCAAATGCAGTTATACTTTTATCATATTCAGGATTTTTAACTTTTGGGTAGTTTGCATATTTTTCATTATAATGTCCTTTTTCTGAGTCATAGAAGAAATGAGATACTGTAAATACCCATTCATCATATTCAGTAGGTTTATATTTCAATCCTGTTCCTAAAGTTATAGAATTAAGTGCATACTCTACATCATCATATGAACTTACTTTTGCTCCAGTATCAGCATAATTGATACTTCCCAATAGAATCCATTTATTATTTAATTTATATTCAGTTCCTAAAGCAATTTCCCAACCATTATCATAATCAGCTTCTAATCCTTTTATTTCGATAGGACCTGCTGGACTTACTAGCTTTACACTTCCAGCTTTTCTATCCATTTTTGCATCTTTATTGAAATAGTAGTTTCCACTTAATGCTATAGTCCATCTGTCAGTTGCTTGATAAGAACCTCCAAGAGCTAAAATGGCAGGTAAATCTCTTCTAGTTTTAGTTCCGGGTTCAAATTCAGGATAAAAATCACTAAAATGAACTTCTCCCATACTACCTTTTCCAAAATCTATGTCAGCAGCATTTTCGTATCCACTAGCTTTAAAATTTAGTTTTATTCTTGAATCATATCTCATAGCAAGATTTAATTTATCAGTTGCTTTATAGTTGAATCCTATTTGTGCTCCAATTCCCCAAGCAGTTCTATCAGAATCTATATCAGCATGAATAGGTTTTGGTCCTCCCCCAACATCAATATTTCCTTTAAGTTTTTTTAAACCAAGAACAGCTCTACCTGCTATTGACATAGAGAGTTTATCATTTATCATCCATGCTCTACCTAAAGTAGTTTGTCCATAAAGACTTTTTCCTTCTGCTGAAGAACTATCATCATAAAAAGTAAATGGAAGTGAGAATTTTTCTCCAAGACTATTTAATATATCAGGGACCACTGCTGTTCCAGCAACACCATCTTTATATTCAAGGTCTCCACCACCACCTAATGCACCAAATGTCCAAAATATTGCTCTATTATCTCTTACACTGTATAGGGCAAAAGTAGGGATATACTGAAGCAAATCAGCATCATAATTTTTATCATTATAGTCCATTTCCTCTTTTCCAACAGCAAGTTGAGCTCCTAAATGGATATATGTTCCATTTTCAAGATGCATGATACCAGCAGGATTATAGAAAACAGAAGAACTATTTATCATACCATTTTGTGCTTGGTTACCTAAATATTCAGGAGTATAAGTCTGAACATGGTCAATTGATGCTGCATAAGCTCCTGTTCCAAATACAGCAGTTAATGCAAGGATACTTAATTTTTTTCTCATTTTTCCTCCTATGAATTTTGTAATATAACATATGTAATATAACACTAGTTAGTTAAAATAAAATGAATAAAGCATTAAAAAATTTTAATGCTTTATTCATCATTACTCTTTATTATTCCTTTTCTATAAGCATTTAGCAGTTTTTTTAGATCATTAATTTGATTTTGTAGTTCTTTACCTATATCTGTATCTTTGACTCTTATTCTATTTTGACTAGTGTTTACTATACGGCTGGAAGAAATTATATCTTTTCCTTCCTTTATAGCTTTCTCTGTAGATTCGAAAGGAGCATGAGAAACTAATTTCAATCCATATGAATTGTATATCAGAGTATATCCTGCAATACCAGTTTCAGGTTGATAAGCTCTTGAAAAACCACCATCTATTATATACAGCTTTCCATTCGCTTTTATAGGAGATTCACCTTTTTTTACTTTTACTGGAACATGCCCATTTACTATATGAGAGATTTTAGGATTCAAATCGAATTCTTCCAATAACATATCACAAGTGGCTTCTTCATTACAAAAAGTATAATAGTGATTTTTCTTTTCAGTATGAGTATTTTTTTCCTCTATAAAATATCTTTCAAAGGTTTTCATTGAATCTTTGCCAAACATAGGAGAATCTTTACCACACCACATATACCATACATAATCACAGTTTAATTTTTCTTTGGCACTGTTAGCTCTATTGAAATATGCTTCTCTGCATATTTTTTCAGCAAGATCCAGATATTTTCTTCCCTTAACTTTTTGACCTCTTACATTAACCGTTTTAAGCTTTCCATCTTCAGTCAATGGAATACAGCCATGATAAAGTAAATTAGAATTACATCTCAAATAAATACTTCCTTTAGCAAAAAGAAATCTAATATGCCTTTGTAGTTTTTCACTTCTTAAAAAAGCAAGTCTAAGATTTTCCATGATTTCACTTTCTTCAGGAGTTAATTTTAAAGGATTTTCTATATCTACAGTTGGAAAGTTTTTATCTCTTAATTCATGTTCTATTTCATCAATTGTAACAGTGCCCTTTTTAAAATCTGTTTTTTTGAACATATTTCTATGATCCATTTCAAAATTTGAATTTCTTTCAATTACATTTCCCTCTATTTTCATTTGTATAACAGTAATAGCTTTATGTATTTGAGCTTTTAGAGGAGTAGTTTTATTTGTTTTTATTTTAAAATGCTCACAAGGATCATTTGCATATTTTTCCATAGCAAAAGCTGCAAGAGGAAGAAGATTTATTCCATATCCATCTTCTAAAATATCATTGTTTCCATATCTTGCACATATTCTTATAACATTGGCAATACAGGCCTTACTTCCAAGGCCTGCACCCATCCAAAGAATGTCATGATTTCCCCATTGAATATCTACATTATGATAATCTATAAGAGTATCCATTATAAGATGAGGACTAGGTCCTCTGTCATATATATCTCCAACTATATGAAGTCTGTCTATTATAAGTCTTTGAATAAGGTTAGAGACAGCTATTACAAATTCTTTAGCTCTTCCTATTGAAATGATAGTATCTATAATATTAGCTATGTATTCTCTTTTATTTCTTAATTCCTTTCTTTCATATATTATTTCTTGAATAATATATGAAAAATCTTTAGGCATAGCTTTTCTTACTTTTGAACTTGTATATTTTGAGGATACAACACTGCATATTTCAATTAAACGATATATAATAGTTTTATACCATTTATCCATATTTTTAAGTTCTTTTGCAAGAAATTCTATCTTTTCTTTAGGGTAATATATAACTGTAGCCAGTTCTTTTTTTTCAAAGGTGTTCAGGTTATCCCCGAACACCTCATCTATTTTTTGTCTTACTGCACCAGATCCATTTTTCAGTACATGGTTAAAAGCTTCATATTCTCCATGGATATCTGTAAGAAAATGCTCTGTTCCTTTAGGAAGATTCATTATAGCCTGTAGGTTGATTATTTCAGTAGCAGTTTCTCCAATATTTTTAAATTTAGTAGAAAGAAGAGTTAAATATTTTTTTTCTTGTTCTGCTATTTCTTTTTCTAATCCACTCATATGTTATCCCCTTTACTGAATAATTTTCTATTTTTTACTTTTGATATGGCTTTGAGCAGCAGCTACAGTTGCTACTAATACTCTAAATGGAGAACAACTTACATAGTCAAGTCCAGTTTCTTCAAAGAAATTAATACTCTTAGGATCTCCACCATGTTCACCACAGATACCTATTTCAAGTTCAGGATTAGCTTTTTTACCTAGCTCTACACCAAGCTTCACAAGCTTTCCAACTCCTCTTACATCTATAGAAGCAAATGGTTCAAGTTTGAAAATTCCATGTTCATGATATTCATCCATAAATTTAACAGAGTCATCCCTAGAAAGTCCCATTGTAGTTTGAGTAAGGTCGTTAGTTCCAAATGAGAAAAATTCAGCTTCACCAGCTATTTCATCTGCAAGAAGACAAGCTCTCGGAGTTTCCATCATTGTTCCTATTTTATATTCTACTTTCATACCTTGCTCTTCAAAAACTTTATCTATTTCAGTTTTAATATTACCTTTAACAAATTTAAGTTCTCCAACACCAATAATAAGAGGAATCATAATTTCTGGTTTAACTTTTATTCCCTCTTTTTCACATTGAATAGCAGCTTCAATTATAGCTCTAGCTTGAGTATTATAGATTTCAGGGTAAGTAACAGCAAGTCTGCATCCTCTGTGTCCTAGCATTGGATTTTCATCCTTCATATTTCTTATCCTTCTTTCAATTTCTATTAGAGGAAGATTTAATATTTCAGCCATTTTTTCTTTATCTTTTGATTCTTTTGGTAAAAATTCGTGCAGAGGTGGATCAAGAAGTCTAACAATTACTATTTCATCCCCAACTATTTTGAAGATGTTATAGAAATCTTCTCTTTGCATTTCAAGCATTTTTTTCAAAGCTTCTGCTCTTTCTTCAGGATTATCACTCATAATCATTCCTCTGATAGTCCATATTTTATCTTTTTGGAAGAACATATGTTCAGTTCTGCAAAGTCCAATTCCTTCTGCTCCAAAACCTTTTCCAAGAAAAGCATCAGCAGGAGTGTCAGCATTCATTCTTACACCCATTCTTTTTATTTCTTTACACCAAGAAACAAATTTTTTAAGGTTATCATCAAATTGTGGTTCAGTAAGCTTTACTTTACCTAAGAAAATTTCACCAGTGTATCCGCTTATAGATATGAAATCTCCTTCTTTAACTGTGTAACCACCAATATACATTTCTCTTTTTATATCATTGATTTGTATCTCTCCACAACCAGTAACACAACATTTACCCATACCTCTTGCTACAACTGCTCCATGTGATGTAGCTCCACCTTTTACAGTTACAATTCCTTGAGCAAGACTAATTCCTTTGATATCTTCTGGAGAAGTTTCTTCCCTTACAAGGATAGAAAGAGCTCTAGTTTCAACTCTTTCAGAAGCAAACATTACTCTTCCTATTGCAACTCCAGCTGATCCAGGAAGTCCTTTTCCAAGAAGAACAGCAGTTTTAGTAGCCTCTGGATCAAAGTTTCCATGTAATAGTTGAGGGAGTACATTAGGATCTACTTTCATTATAGCTTCTTCTTTAGTAACAATTCCTTCATTAACCATATCAACAGCAATTTTTACTGCTGCATAAGGACTTCTTTTACCATTTCTTGTTTGAAGAAGATATAGTTTACCATTTTCAATAGTGAATTCAATATCTTGCATATCTTTATTATGATCTTCAAGAATTTTAGCAAGTTTAATAAATTGATCATAAATTTTAGGAAGCTGTTCTTTCAATTTAGATATAGGTTCAGGAGTTCTTATACCAGCAACAATATCCTCTCCTTGAGCTTTTAATAGGTATTCTCCAAATACTTCATTTTCTCCATTAGAAGGATTTCTAGAAAAAGCAACACCTGTACCAGATATTTCATTAAGGTTACCAAATACCATTTCCTGAATTACAACAGCAGTACCCATTGAATCATCTATACCATTTATTTTTCTATAAAGAATTGCTCTATCATTTTCCCAAGAATTAAATATAGCATTTACAGCCATAAACAATTGATCTTTTGGTGATTCAGGGAAATCCTTTCCAGTTTCTTTTTTGTATAATTCCTTAGAGGCCTTAATTACCATTTTATATGTTTCTATTTTATCTTCATCTTTTTTTTCAGCAAAAAGTTGTTCTTTTAATTTGAAGAAGTGCTCTTTTTCTATTCCCATTACTATTTCAGAGAACATTTGAATAAATCTACAATATAATTCATAAACAAAAACTTTATCTTTAAATATAGTTATCATCTTCTCTGCTGTATTATCATTCATTCCAAGATTTAATATAGTATCCATCATACCTGGCATAGAAACAGGAGCACCTGATCTGACAGATACCAATAGAGGATTTTCACCTTCAAATCTTTTTCCAGTTATTTCTTGTAAATATTCTAATTTTTCTAAAATTTCACTTTCTAATTCTTTTGTTATCTTTTTTCCATCTTTAAAAAATTCTTTACATGCAGTAGTAGAAACAATAATACCTTCTGGTATAGGAAGTCCTATTTTTTTCATTTCAGAAAGGTTAGCTCCCTTTCCTCCTAATATGTTTGTTAAATCTTTGCCACCTTCATTAAATGCATAAACTTTTTTCATTTTTCCTCCTTAATTCTTAGATAAAGTTTCCATGAATAATTTTGTTATATTAGTTTTAGTCAAACGTCCCACCGTATGATAGATTTTTTTACCACCTTTTTCTTCGATTCTAACTACAGGAAGTGAGTCTATTTGGTGTTTAATGAGTTTTTTTACACTTTCAAGAATTGTTTCATTTTCTTCAGCATAAATTATGTTAGGCATTCTGGTCATTATGATATTTATTGGAATTTTTTCTATATCAGTTCTTCCAATAGCTATTTTTAAAAGATCTTTTCTAGAAACAACTCCTACTAATGAATCTTGTTCAGTTATAAAAATAGTTCCTACATCTTTAGAGAATATATTAAGTATAGTTTCATAAACTGAAAGATTAGTGTCAACAGTAATAGAAGGTCCCATGATATCCTTTACTTTTTCAGAATCTTTTTTTTCAATGTAGCTGTATCCAATTTTAGGTTTAGATTCTAATATTTTCATTCTTGTAAGTATGGAAAAATCAGTTCTTAAAGCTGATCTTGTAAGATATAATCTTTCTCCAATCTCTTTTCCTGTAATAGGTTGATATTTTTTTACAATATCTATAATTTCTTTCTGTCTTTCGGTTAATATCAAATTTTTTCCTCCTTTTATATAGTGTTCACTATTTAAAAGTGCAATTAATAATATTTGTTGTTAATATTATATTTACCACAGTTTTAAAAATATTTCAACTCTTTTTTATTGTGCACACTATAAAAAATACAAAAAATAAAAAACAGAAAGACATATGATATAGTCAAAGTCTCTCTGTTATTAACTCTGTTAAATCTTGTTTAACAAAAATCATAATTTTAATTTTTTTATAATTTTTTCTTCAAGATTTTTTATAATAAAATAATCATTGTGAAAAATGCCATAACTATTTTCAAAATTTTCTTTAGGCAAAGATATAGAGCCAGGATTTAAAAATATTTTTTCATCTGTTTTTTCTACTATTGGAATATGGAAATGACCATATAAAAGTATATCTCCATCCTCCATAGGTAGAGGATTATCTTTATTAAAAATGTGTCCGTGTGTCATTATTATCTTTTTGTTATTCCAAAATAAAATATTATAATCACTCATGATAGGATAATTAAGTACCATTTGATCCACTTCACTATCACAGTTTCCTCTGACAGCAATTATTTTTTCCTTATATTTATTTAATATTTCTATTACTTCCTTAGGTGAATAATCTCTGGGAAGAGGATTTCTAGGGCCATGATAAAGCTCATCTCCAAGGATAAGTATTTTATCACATTGTTCTCTTTCAAATATTTTCATAACTTTTTTTAAATAATATAATGATCCATGAATATCTGATATAACAAATAGTTTCATTATTCTCCTTTCAAGATAAAAATTATTTGTATAGATTATTTTTTTCTATGATTTTTTTAACTTTTTTAGGAACAAGATTAGTAATATCTATTTTATTTTTAATTTTTTCTCTTATTTCAGTAGAAGAAACATTAAAAAAAGGACTTTCAAGGTAAATCATATTTTCATGCTGAATTTCTCCAATGTATCCTTTTCTCCTAAGAACAACAACTTTACTTAATTGAAGTATTTCTTCATAATTTTTCCATTCTTTAAAATGATAAGCAGAATCTTCTCCTATTATTTCATAAAAATCGTTTTTTTTACCATATATTTTTATGATTTTTTTTAAAGTATTTATTGTATATGAAATTTTGTCTTTATCAGTTTCAATATCTGAAACTTCTACATTATGAAGATTTTCAAAAGCTGCTTTGCACATTTCAATTCTTAACGCGCCCAGTTCTAAATTATCAGCCTTATGTGATGGTCTACCAACAGGGATAACAATTATTTTATCAAGCTTTAATTCATTAAGAACATATTTTACTATATTCAGATGTCCATTGTGAACAGGATTGAAACTACCACCATATATACCTATCTTCACTTTTTTAACTCCGCTAATATACCAATAAGCTCTTGCTTATCAACAGCTTCAAAAATAGATGTTCTAGTTTTAGGATTTCTAAAAGCTCTGACTAAATCAGAAACAAGAGTTAAATACTCTTTTGCAGATGTTTTTGGTGCTCCAACTAGAACTACAAGTTTTACATTTTCTCCATCAAGAGAATGGAAGTCTATACTTTCTTTTAAAAGTCCTATTGCAACTACTATTTTTTTTATATTTTCACATCTAGCATGGGGTAAAGCTATTCCCATACCTATTCCTGTACTTCCTATTTTTTCTCTAGATAAAATATTATCATAGAAATTAGTTTCGTTATCTAAAATATCAGTATTTTTCCTAATGAGCTCTACTAATATTTGTAATATTTCTTCTTTTGAATGTTTCCCTTCTATTGTAGTTATGAGTTTATTGTTGAAGTACTCTAACATTATTTTTCCCCCTTATAAAAAAGCTGCTGTTAATTTCTTGGTAGTTTCATCTAAGGCAGTTAAATTTTTCATCATTCTAATTTCATCAACTATTTTTGATAAAAATTTATCAAAATTTTTAAAATTATACATTTCTAATGCTTTTAGTGTAGAAAAGATTTCAAGACCTTCCCTACTTTCTGAAAGTTCTTTATTAGATAATATATTTTCTTTTAGTTTTTCAAGGCTGATAATATTGCTATGTTGACAATTTTCATAGAAATAGAAATTATCTCTATATTTAGTAATAAAACAAATCAAAAGGAAAAATACATTTTCTTCATATTCTTTATTTTCAAAAAGTTTTTTGAAAGAAAGAATTAAAAGAGCCTTTAAACTTTTCATATCGCCTAAAAAACTAAACTCTAAAATTATTTTATAAAATTCTTCTCTATCTCTTAAAAAAAGTTCTTTTCCATATTTTTTAGAAAAATCAAGATTTCCATTACATAGTGTTTTTATTAGTTTTTCTTTAAGTTTTGGTATTTTTATATTTGAAAGTCTAGAAATATTGCTTATTTTCTCTCTTTCTTTTAAATCAGAAAAATTAATTATAGAATCAGCTAGATAATCAAAATCATTAGAAAAAGCAAATATTGGAAGAATAAAATTTAATTCATTTCTTTTAATTATCCCATCACTACTTAATGTAAAGTATGTTCTTTTATTTAATACTTCTGCAAAAAATGAGAGCGTTTTTATTTTTCCATTTGTTTCAAGCATATGAATTATCTCTTTTTTATTTTTTTCTTTTATTATTGTAAATATTTTATCATTACTCATTATCTATTTTTCCTCCAATATCTTTGAGACTGTTATCCTCTAAAACTGTAAATTCTATTTTTAATACAAAAAGATTTTCAATATTTAAATCTCTAGGAAGTTTCACAAGATCTTTTTCAGTTGTTATAATAAAAGATGCTTGCATACTGTCTGCTCTTTTTTGGATAAGTTCGATATCTCTTTTTTTAAAATTATGATGGTCCATAAAATCGACCCTCTCTATATAAGATGGCTCTAACGATATAACTGTTTTTTCAAAATTTAGCGGATTGGCTAAACCTGAAAATAAAAGAACTCTTTTTCCTTTTATCCAAAAAAGAGGTTTAGGATTTCCTTTTAAATCACAAAGTGAGGTTACTCCATGTTTAGCTGTCGAAACCTCTTTTTCTAATTTTTTTCTTAAGTATTTTTTTATTCTCTCTACTTCTCTATCACTAACAAGATCAGATTTTGTTATTATAAATTCACTAGCTCTTTTTGCAGCCTTTTTGAAATCTTCTCTCAACATTCCTTTAGGAAGCAGCTCTCCCCATCCAAAAGGATTTGTTGCATCTATAAGCACTATATCCCTATCTCTTGAAAGTTTTCTATGCTGAAAACCATCATCAAGAACTATTGTATCAATTCCAAAATGTTTTTTAGCAAATAAGCATCCTTTATACCTATTAGAACTCACAATAACAGGCACTTTTAAATTGAGAGCATGGATGAATGGTTCATCTCCACTTTCTCTAGTAGTGGCAAATATTTCTCGTCCATCACTAACTAGAAGAGGCTCCCTTTTTCTTTTTCCTCTATATCCTCTAGAAACTACTGCTACTTTTCTTCCCATTTTTTGGAGTTTTTTAGTAAAATATTGAACTGCAGGAGTCTTTCCTGTTCCGCCAACTGTTATATTTCCTATACATATTATTTCAACACCAGATATTTTTTTAGCAGGAAGTATTCCTTTATCATAGAGAAAGTTTCTAAAAGAAGTTATTAAATAATATATAAATGATAATATCCTCATTATTCCCTCACATATTGTTATCATGATAAAATCATGTTTAAATTTGATTTTTGGTCTTTAAATAATGTTTTAGGTAAGTAAAATTTTAATATTGAAAAAACGAAATAGTTAAACTAGATATAAAGATGTATTTTATTACGTTAAATCGGTATTTAAATCTAATTCATTATATAAAAAACAAAATTGTTTTAAATTAAGTGTTATTCCACAATTATAGAGTTTTCAACAAGAAAAGTCAATACAATATTTGTAAGGAAAAGCCCAGCATCATTTCTTTTTCTCAATAAATATCTGTACCCAGTAATTTTTTCCATTTTTATCTGCAGCTTTTCCTATTCCTATCTCATTATAATTTTTATTTAATATATTATCTCTATGTCCTTTAGACTGCATCCATCTTTCCATAACAAATTCTGGAGTATCATGCCATTTTGCTATATTTTCAGCAGCTGATTTATATTTTATATTTTCATTTTTTATCAAATTGAAAGTAATTCCAAAGTTTTTACTATCATGAGAAAGCTTTTCTTCTTTGGCCATATCTGCAGCTTTTTTTATTGCTATTTTATTTAATTTTTCATTCATAATAAGAGGTGCAAGTTTTTTAGTCTTTCTTTCTTGATTTACATATTTTAGGATTTCATTTTGATAATTTTCAGCAGAATATGAATTAGGAACTAATTTGAAAATAATAACTGTTATTATAAAAAATTTTATCATCTTATTCATGATTCCTCCTTATGGATTATAATCTTTTCATTTCTGTTCAATATATTTTATCATAAATATTATTAAAATATAAATTTAACTTTAAGAAAATTGGGATTTTGATCTATGAATTGACTTTTTTGTAGCTGCATTATATAATTTAATTATATGGAAAAAAATTTTAAAGGAGAACATATGTGTATTTGGGAAGTTGGAGTTCCTAAATTAGGAGTAACCGTAGAAAATGAAGGAATTAATTTTGCAATATTTGCTAAAAATAAAAAGAAAGTAGTTTTAAATATTTATAATTCAGGTTCAGATTTAGTTCCTAAAAAAAGTTTTATTTTAGATCCGACTATGAATAAAACAGGAAATATATGGCATATATATTTAAAAGGTGTTTCTGCCAAAACTTTATATACTTGGAAATTAGATGACTCTACTGACTTATTAGATCCTTATGCACTATCTTATACAAATAATAAAAATTATTCAAGAAGAAAAAGTATAGTTGTAAAGAAAGATCATATGCGAACAAAACATTTAAATATAGAGTTAGAAGATACAATCATTTATGAAGTACATATAAAACTTTTTACTCAAAATTTTAATTCAATGGTAAAATTTCCAGGAACTTATAGTGGATTTATAGAAAAAATACCATATTTGAAAGAATTAGGAATAACAGCAGTAGAGTTTTTACCAATATATGAATGGGATGATTTTACAGGTAATATTGGAATAACAAATGGAGCAAAATTAAAAAATATATGGGGATACAATCCAATAGGCTTTTTTGCACCAACTAAAAAATTTTCCAAAAATCAAACTTTAGATTCTGATAGTGAAGTAGTTGAATTTAAAGAATTAGTAAAAGCTCTTCATGAGCATGGAATAGAAGTAATTTTAGATGTGGTATATAATCATACTGCTGAAGGTGGAAATGGAGGAAAGGTATATAATTTTAAAGCAATGGATAATAAAACCTTCTATATGCTTGAAAATAAAGATGCACAATATAAAAATTATTCAGGATGTGGAAATACATTTAATTGTAACAATAAAGTAGTAAAAGATGTTATAATAGATTCTTTAAGATATTGGTATCTTGAAATGGGAGTAGATGGATTTAGATTTGATTTGGCATCTATTCTTGGCAGAGGAGAAGATGGACAATGGAATGAGATTTCTCTTCTGAATGAATTGGTACAAGATCCTATTTTGTCACACTGTAAATTAATTTCAGAAAGCTGGGATCTTGGAGGATACTATGTTGGAGATATGCCAGCAGGATGGAGTGAATGGAATGGAAAATACAGGGATGTTGTCAGGAAGTTCATAAAAGGAGAGTTTGGATTAATACCTGAATTATTAAAGAGAATATTTGGAAGTCCTGATATTTTTAAAAGAAATAACAGAGGACCAATGAGTAATATAAATTTTGTTACTTGTCATGATGGTTTTACAATGTGGGATCTTGTAAGTTATAATAATAAACATAATCTTAATAATGGAGAAAATAATAATGATGGAGAAAGCAATAATAATTCATATAATTATGGAGTAGAAGGTGGTACAGATAATCCTGCTATTCTTGAAGTTAGAAAAAGACAGATTAAAAATATGTTTTTGATACTTTTTATTTCTCAGGGAGTTCCTATGCTGCTAATGGGAGATGAAATGGGAAGGACACAATTTGGAAATAATAATGCTTATTGTCAGAATAATCGTTCTACATGGCTAGATTGGGAAAGAGGAATAAAATTTTCTGAAATAACCAATTTTGTAAAGAATATGATAAAAATTCGTAAAAAATATTCTATATTTAGAAAAAAGAATTATTTAGAACTTTCAGAATGTGAAAATTGTGATGTTTCGCTTCATGGAGTAAAACTTAATTCTCCAGATTATTCATACTATTCATTAAGCATAGCATTCGTTCTTCATGACATTGAAACTGATACATCATTTTATATAGCTTTGAATTCTTACCATGGAGAGCTAACATTTGAACTTCCAGTTTTACAAAATAAAAAATGGCATCTTTTAGTTGATACTTCAAAGACAGAAAAAGAAAATTTTAAAGAAGATACAAAAGCTTTAATTGATAAAAATTATCTTGTAAAACCAAAAAGTTCTATAATTTTAATGAGTAAATAGAATTATGATTTAAGGCAGATTTTAAAGTAAAACTTTAAAGTCTGCTTTTTGCATAGTATAATATATCTAAAATATAATTTTTCCTGTCTTAGTAGGAGGTAATCAACATGCTTTATAAGTTAAAAAATTCTTTTTTATATTTTTCTATATTATTTATTATTACAGGGGTATCATGTTTTATTGCATATAACTGGAATAAAATAGGAAATTTTACCAAAATGTCTATTCCAATGACCTTGATTATATTGGGAATAATTGGTTGGTTTATTTTTCAAAATAAAAAATTATATAGAGAGCTTTCACTTTTTTCATCATCATTTTTTATAGGGACATTATTTGCTGTATTTGGGCAGATATATCAAACAGGAGCTGATCCATATACACTGTTTAGAAATTGGGGGATATTTATACTAATTTTTTCTTTTATAGAAAAATTTTATCCTCTTTGGACTTTAAACATAACAGTTTTTACAATAAGTGGAATGCTTTATATGAGATTGTATGGAAATTTTACAATGATATGTATTACAGGATCCATAATTATTTTATTTTTCTTTCTTATTTATATTGCTGTGATAAAAAAAATGTTAATAGAGGTAAAAGATTGGTTTTTCTATATCCTCGCTTTTTCTTCAACAGCTCTAATGACAGCAGGAATATTCTGGAAGGTTTTAGGTATGAGATATTACAGAAATTTTGATTTATATGGACCATTTTATTTATTGATATATGTTGTATTTATAGGATTGCTTTTTCTGCTTGGGAAAAAAGTAATAAGGAAACAAGGATTAAATATTATAAGTATAGTTTCAATGACTTTTGTTATTTCTTCTTATATAATAAGAGAAATATCTGGAGTGGAATCAGGTGTTATTGGAATTTTTTTGATAATATGCCTTATTATAGGAAGTATTAGAATTATTACTAAAAATTATCTGTCTTCAAATTCAGTAAGAGTTATTTTAAATTTTTTCAAAGTAATTTTAGTAATATTGACAATAGCATTTTTCTCATTATTGATGTCTTTCTTTAGTCTTGGAGAAGAGGCAATTCTTGTAGCAGGAGCACTTCTTCTTACAGCATCTTGTTTTCTTCCAAAGATTTTAAAATTTAAAGAAGAAAAAAATGAAATAATAACATTCGTATCTGGGTTGACTTTAATTCTTGTGTATCTTCAAGAGAGAATGAGATTATCAACAATAACAATAGTTGGAATAGGCTGGTTAATATATGGAGGATTCTATATTTTAAGACATTCCAAAATCTTAGATTTCTTAATTGTTCCAGCAGTAATTTCTGGATTAATAATGATTTTTCCAGGGACAAGAGGATATTCAAAAACATTGATACTTGTAATACCACTCATTTTTATCTTAGTATCTTGCTGTAATGAAAAAATGAAAATAGCAAAAACAGAAAGAATAAAAAGAATAACCAGAGGAGCAGAGATTATTGCTTTTATTCAAGCAATAGTAGTTAGGAGTACACTTTTTAGATATAATTATTATGATTCATATATAGTTAATGGAATAATACTTGCAATAGCATTAGGACTGCTCTATAAAATATTTGCTGGAAAAAACTATTTTACATTTTTTATTATAGCTGTATTAGTAGGATTTTTAAGTTTCTTCTGTTTGGGCATGTATGGAGTAAACTTGGGAATAATGTTGATTCTTTTATATATGTACAGAGATGAAAAATATATGATAGGAGCAGCAGTAATATTTTTAGGAGGAGAAATATCATTTTATTACTATAGTCTTCATATAACACTTCTTGAAAAATCTTATCTTATGATAAAAAGTAGTGTTTTATTATTTCTTGGATTTCTCATTTTATCTAAAATTACCTATAAAGCAATGGAGAAGGGGGAAGAGTTATGAAAAAAATACTTGTAGTATTTAATCTCTTATTATTGATGATAGCTTTTGGGTATTCAGTAGTAAAAGAGGAGAGAAATTTAAAACAAAAAACTTTCTATATAAAAACAGCTCCTGTTGATCCTCGTTCTTTAATACAGGGGGATTATATGATTCTTAATTATGATATTACAGAGTCAGCCAGAGGAGAAGCAAGAAATTTAAGAAAGGGATATATAAGAGTTAGACTAAATAATTTGAAAGTAGCTGAATTCATGGAAGTTAGTAAAGAGTATCTTCCATCATCAGAGAATGAACTTTCTATTCAGTTTCATCAAAATGATTCTACTATAGATATAGGTGTTAATTCATATTTATTTCAGGAGGGAACTGGAAATAGATTTCAAAGGGCTCAGTATGCAGAGGTTATAGAATTGAAAAGTGGTAAATTAAGATTAAAACATTTATTGGACAAAGACTTCAATATAATAAAATAAGAAAAAGGCAGTTAAAACTTTTATAAATTTTAGCTGCCTTCTTTTTAGCCTTGAGTGTTAGTAAAATAATCTGGATGAATAAGAACTAATTTTTTTAGATATCCTTCAACTCTTTCATAGTTTTGCTGTGTATATGACACTAGTTTATCAATTGCTTTATTTTTTATATTTTGAGCAAATTTTTTTATGATAATGAAACTTTTTTCAAATATTAATTATTTGTTGCAGTTTAGATTTACTAAATAAATAAAATTTTAGAATAAATTGATTTATTAATATAAAAATGTCTAATATTTATTTAAAAAAATGAAATAATAAATCTAAGTTTTTTCTGAAGTAATAAATGTATAGTTATAGAATTTAAATTTATTTTTTTCTAAAAGAAACAGCTTCCATTAAGTGATGTTTTTTTATATCTTTACATTCATCCAAATCTGCAATGGTTCTCGCTACTTTCAGAATTTTATCATAACCTCTTGCAGATATTTCCATTATTCTCATAGCATTTTTAAAATATTCTTTATCTTCATCTGCAATTTTACAATATTTTTTTATTTCTTTTTGTCCCAGATTTCCATTTAAAAGATCATTGTTATATCTTTTTCTTTGAATTTCTCTAGCTTTCATGACTCTTTCTTTTATAGTGTTTGAATTTTCTGCTTCAACTGAATTCATCAATTCATCTTCTGACAGTCTTCTCATTTCAATATGAATATCAATTCTATCCATAATAGGACCAGAAAGTTTTTTCATATATTTATTTACTTCATGTTGAGTACAGGTACACGAAGCACCTTCATAATAATTTCCACAAAAGCAAGGGTTGCTTGTAGCAAGAAGTTGAAATGTACTCAAAAACTCCACTCTATATTGAGCTCTTGTGATAGAAACCATTCCATCTTCTAATGGCTGTCTTAAACTTTCTAAAACACTTCTAGGGAATTCTGCAAGTTCATCTAATAATAATATTCCATTAGAGGCTAAACTTATTTCACCAGGTTTTATCCTTTTTCCACCACCTATAATTGAAGTGAGAGAGCTTGTGTGATGGGGAGAACGAAAAGGTCTTTGGCTGATTATTGGTTTTTTACTGTTAAGCTCTCCAGCAACGCTATATATTTTTGTAGACTCAATTATTTCTTCTTCACTCATAGGAGGAAGAATAGTCATCATTCGTTTGGCAAGCATGGATTTTCCTGAACCAGGGCTTCCTATTAATATTATGTTATGTCCACCAGCAGCAGCAATTTCTAATCCTCTTTTTCCTAATGCCTGTCCTTTTACTTCTGAAAAATCAATACTATAATTTTTTTCTTCAAAAAATGGATTTATATTCACTAGTTTTACTTCACCTTTAGAAATAAAATCAGCTACTTCTTTTAAAGTTGAAACAGAAATAATATTTATTCCTTTAATAAGAGAAGCTTCTTGGACATTATCTTTTGGAATAATTACTCCCTTGTATCCTTTTTCCTTTACTAAAATCATTGTATTTATTATTCCTTTTACTCCTCTAATTTTTCCATCTAAAGAAAGTTCTCCAAGAAAAAGATAGTTATCAAGAATGGAATTTCTATCTTTTATAAAGCCCATGGCAACCATTATACCAACAGCTATTGGGAGATCAAATTGGGCACCTTCTTTTTTTATTCCAGCTGGAGAAAGATTTACTATTATTTTTTTTGGTTCCATTTTGTAATCACTATTTTTTAAAGCAGTCCTTACTCTATCCTTACTTTCTGATATGGCAGTATCTCCTAGGCCTACTATTGAAAAGAAAGGAAGTCCGCCACTAATATCTACTTCTGTTTCTACTAAAAAAGGTTCTACACCTATATAACTTGAACTTAATACTCTTATATTCATAAATTAAGGGCTCCTCTGATAATTTTTTGACACAAAAAATGAGTGGGACCTGAGGCCCCACTTTTATATTAAATTTTATACATAGTTAAATTTCTTCTCCACATCTTTTAAGAAGTCTTTCCCATTTTAAATCTACATCTTTTTGTATTCTATCTATGATATGTCTGTTTTCTGGTTTGAATAG